>CAZGJP010000383.1:0-2707 GCA_964526605.1 uncultured Lentisphaera sp. | reverse complement strand
GGGCGAAGTATGGGGGCTTGTCGTCGAACTCCCCCTCGTGGTGTTCGGGGACTGTAACCTTGGCAGGATCATACATGCTCGCGTAGGGTTCCGGAGCCATGTATTGCGGGTGCGGGTCGAAGAAGCTGGCCCAGAGGAAGAAGGGCTTGTCCTCCTTCGCGTATTGTTCCATCAGCGCATTGCTTCGCTCCGCTATCCACGCGTTGTAGTGTATCTCCTCTGGGATGTCCCAGGCTTCTCCGGGCTTGGCGGGCTTGCGCGGTGAATCCTGGAATTTGTCCTCCGGATGTCTGAACCACTTGGAGTTTGGAAGAAAGTAGTCGCGCCAGTTTTCGTATCCTTTCTCGATCATCCAGAGCGCGTAATGCTGGCCGGCATGGCTCTCGTCGGTGTGGTTGCGCGCCAGCTCCACATGTTCGAAGCCGTAGAACGGGCCGTGGAATCCGCGCCAGAAGTCGAGGTCGTGTAGAACGGGATATGCCTCGAGGGAGGGATATTCCGGGGTGCTCTTGAGCGGCTGGAAGTGGGCCTTGCCGACAAGCGCGGTGCGGTAGCCGTGCGATCTGAATACATCGCCGACGGTGGGGACGTTCTCCATCAGTTTCGTCCCTAGCGAATATGCGCCGTGCTGGCTCGGATAGATCCCTGTGATCCAGCTTGCGCGCGTAGGCGTGCATGTGGGATTCACCGTGTATGCGCGGTGGAATGTGGTTCCCTCTCGGACGAGCCTGTCGAGATTGGGCGTCTTCACTTCAGGGTTCAGGTATCCCATCGCTCTCCAGTGCTGCTGGTCTGATGTGATGAAGAGGATGTTTGTCTTTTTTGTTTTCATTTCAGGGCTCCATGTTGGTCAACTGCGAAACACGCAGGCTGCGCGAAAACATTTCTGACGAAAAGATGCTTTCTTTTCGACTTCGATCGGAAAAGATACGCGCTCATCTTTTCTTTCGCAAGTTTTTTCGATTCATTTCTGTTGATTCTTTTTCGACAGGAAGTCCGCTATCGCGCCAGCGAATTTCGCGCCTATGCCAGGGATGCGACAGACGATTTCTCCGGCGGAGCATTTTCTGATATTCTCCACCGAGCCGAATTCCTTCAAAAGGAGGATTTTGCGTTTTCTGCCGATTCCGGGGATCTCGTCGAGGAGAGAGTCCTCTATTCTCCTGTCCCTGAGCTCCCGATGGTATGATATTGCAAACCTGTGAGCCTCGTCGCGTATGGCCTGCAGAAGCTTGAGGGCTGGCGAATGTCTGTCGAGCATGATTGCGTCGCTCCTGCCGGGAAGGAATATCTCCTCCTCCTTCTTGGCAAGTCCGAGAATTTGAATCCCCCTGCATCCCGCCCCCTCGACGGCTTCGAGCGCGGCCGAAAGCTGTCCCTTTCCGCCGTCAACCACAATGAGATCCGGAAGCGACTTCCCCTCATCCTTGAGTCTGCGGAGGCGTCTTCCAACCACTTCGTTCATCATCGCGAAGTCGTCCGGCGTCTTTTCGCTTTTGATCCTGAATCTGCGGTAATTTCTCTTGTCCGGGCGTCCGTCCAGGAACGAGACCATGCTTGCCACGGCGAGGGCGCCCGATATGTTGGAGATGTCGAAGGCCTCTATCCGGGATGGAGTCTTTTCAATGCCGAGCATTTTCTGCAGCGCAGACACGGAGTCCGCACCTGATTCGGTTTTGATGTATGCGTTGAAAAATTTCCTGTCCTGCCTGAAGAGGCTTCGTATGTTCTCCGCCACATCTCTAAGTTTTGCGGCCTTCTCATATCGTCCCGAGTCGGACTCCCGCCTCATCTCCGCCTCTACCTCGGCCTGGATTTCCTTCGTCCCGCCTTCAAGCAACTTGATCATCTCCTCGATACGAGTCCTGTAGTTCTCCTCCGAAGTCCGGCCTATGCATGGAGCGCAGCAGCGACCGACCGCGCCAGCGACGCAGTGGCGGTAGTCGGAAATGTCCGGCTCGGGCGACTTGCAGACCTTCAGTCCGAAGCGTGCGGATAGGAATTCCGCCGTTTCGCGCAGAGCGCCACCGTGAGGGAAAGGGCCGAAATATCTGCATCCGTCGTTCTTCTTCAATCGGACAAGCTTCAGCGATGGGAGCTTCTCGCCCATGTCTATTTTTACTAGGAGGAAGCGCTTGTCATCGCGCATTACCACATTGAACTGCGGGGCGTATTCCTTTATCAGGCGCGTCTCGAGCAGCAGGGCCTCGTTCTCGCTCTTTGTCTGGAAGAATTCGCACTTGGCTATGCTTTTCACGAGCGAACGGAACTTCGGATCTGCGAAATTCGCAGACGACTTCCGGAAGTATTGCGATACCCGCTTGCGCAGATTCACCGCCTTGCCAACATATATCACCTTGCCTGACACGCCCCTGAAGATGTATACGCCCGGCCCGTCGGGCAGATCGGATAATTTGAATCCATCAGGCGTTTGCACTGGCATGATCCCTCTTGGACGATGTTGTTTGAAAACCTTTCAATTGCCTTTCATAAGATAAGCCCCTGAATCCGTCCAAGTCAAACGATTGTGTTGAAAAAACCATACTCTCTGACACGGATTACACTAATTGACACGAATTTATGCTTGCAAAAAACTCTCATCCAAGACTTCCAATCCGTGATAATCCGTGGAATCAGTGTCTAGCCTTTCCCCTCTCTGACACGGATTACACTAATTGACACGAATTTATGCTTGCAAAAAACTCTC
>CAZGJP010000382.1:0-2747 GCA_964526605.1 uncultured Lentisphaera sp. | reverse complement strand
GCCTTGATTCTATAAGGAAAACGGTCGCTCGCACCGGATGCATCCTTGACGTGCTCCAGCCCGACCCTGCAACTGCGATGAAGAATCTCCGTCTGCCGGATCCGGAACTCGGCATCCTCTGCTACAATCACCATATTGCGGAGCGAGTGCTTTCGCTCTCCTCGCTGTCAGGGGTTGTCCCTGGCCGCGACTTCGGTCTTGCATCATGCGACAGCGTGGACAGGATGAATTCGAGCGTTCCGGAGCTCAGCAGGATCAAAATATACAGGTTCAACGTGGGGATGAGAGCCGCTGAGATGATGATTAATCTTGTCGAGAGCGGACATGATTCGAAATCGCTACTGCTCCCTGTAAGTTGGGAAGTGGGACTTACGGCTTAAGATTTTGCTTAATTAAAAGCATAAACATAAGGAGATGGTGTATGAAAAGGACAATGTCAATCGTCGTGTCGCTTTTCGCAGTGGCGGCCCTCAATGCGGAGACGATCATCAGCACGGATTTCGGGAAGTCCGAGATTGCGATCGCCGACAAGCTCAAGAGGGAGAACAGCAACATAAGCGGCAAATGTCCCGAGGGCTGGTCGGACGACTCCCACTTTAACAAGTCAACCGTGGTTTATGAGCCGACCGAGGAGGGCGGTGACAAATTTCTGAGGATCAGTGTTCCTGAGCCGGGGTCGGGCAAGCCCGGCGCGTTCGTGAACCTGAATCTGCCGGAGATGAAGGGAAAGACCAGCTACACCATGAAATTTCGTCTGCGCAATCCCGGGCAGACTATTGTCAGGCTTGCGATCAGGATGAAGGAGAAGCCATGGACTATGCTTGCTGACAAGTCGGGCAAATTCACCGGCGACTGGGCGGACTACGAGGCGAAATTTGTGATAGACCAGAAGTACACTCCTATTGGCGTGTGGATAGTGATGCCTGTGGGATCAGTGCTTGACCTGAAGTCATTCGAACTCTCATCGGAACCGGTTGAAGAGAAAAACTGAAAAAACTATATTAGGCGGGAGGGGGGTGAATTATGAAAGGAGCACGGATAAGCGTTGGAAAAATGACTGCTTACGCAATGGAAATGCCGCGCGCTAGCACCCATCGTGATGTGGCTGCGGCACGTGACCCCGGAGCGGCAAGTCATAGGAGCAGAACTTCATTCCCCCTCATCGAACTACTGGCCTGCCGAGGCGTAGCTCGTAGAGCGAAGCGTTTGATGAGGTTCACCCTCATCGAACTTCTGGTGGTGATTGCGATCATCGCGATCCTTGCCGCCCTACTCCTGCCATCCCTTAACAAGGCCAGGGGCATGGCCAGGTCCATAGCCTGCCTCAACTCACTGAAGCAGATTGGAACAGCTGAGAATGTTTACATATCTGACTACGACAGCTACATATGTCCGGGCTCCCTCAACACTACTGGCGGGGGATATTGGTTCGTCCTTCTCGGAGGATACCTGGGCTATTCAGGATATGACACGTCGAAGACGCTGGCCCAGCACGAGGTGGAATTCGCCGCCAAAGGAGGCATCCACTTCGGCTGCCCTGACACTCCTAAGGCGGTGGACATCGGACAGACAGCCAAGTACGGGGACAAATATTACTCCTACGGTCACAACATATGTCCGCGCAGAGGTGAGACGGATGGCTGGACTGTCAGCACGCAGGGCGCGAACAAAGCGGATTGGACATGGTTGAAGGTGAACCAGATTACTCACCCTGTGAAACGCGCGATTGATGCGGATTCCAACAATTGGAAACTGCAATCTGGAAATGCTCCGGTGAGCACGGCTTCCGGAAGATGGGGATATGAATATGCGGGTGGTGACATGAAGCGCCACATGGGGAGAAGTTCAAACTATGTATTTCTCGACGGTAACGCTTCAACGATATCCGATGTGACTTCTGCGAACAAGGCCGTCCATGATCCCAAAAATTACTGAGAAGGAGCTATAGTGCGGGAAAAACGTCCTAACATTCTCTTTCTGATGAGCGACCAGCATCGGGCTGATTTTGCGGGATTCGCAGGACACCCTCATTTGGACACTCCAACGCTTGACTGGCTCGCCGCAAGTGGTGTGGTCTTTACGAACGCCTACGCTCCATCTCCAATCTGCGTGCCAGGACGTCAGTGCATGATGGCCGGACAATTCCCGAAGACATGCGGGGCGCAGAAATACGGTGACGACCTTCCACCCGGGCACATGACCTTCGCCCGCCGTCTATCGCAGTTCGGCTACGAGACGGTCTGCGCGGGAAAACTGCACCACATGGGAGCCGACCAGATGCAGGGATGGACCATGCGCCTCGGCTGGTGGGACATGCATGTGTATCCAGAGCATATCGAGGGCGCTGAAAAGTCCGAATGGCTGGAGCATCCAGGTCCGAAGAACTGGACTCACATCGAGGAGATAAAGGCGGCCGGTCCAGGGCTTTCGCCATACCGGACCAACGACGAATATACGCTCCAAGGAGCTCTTAATTTCATCAATGAGTATTTCGTGAGCCCAGTTTACCGGAAGGCAACGCCGGATCGCCCGCTTCTGCTGAAAGTCAGTTTCCAGCAGCCCCATTATCCCTACATCGCGCGCAAGGAACTTTTCGAAAAATACTATGCGAAAATCGCAATCCCGGATGCCGAGCGCAAACACGTCCATTTCGGGTATGACGCCGATAGGGCGAGGTCGGAGCCCGGAGTGCAGGTCTCGTAGGATGAAATCCGGCGCGCCGTCGCCGCCAATTGCGCAATGATCGA
>CAZGJP010000381.1:0-2748 GCA_964526605.1 uncultured Lentisphaera sp. | reverse complement strand
CTTGTATATTTTTCTCTCCAGCAGCTTGGGAAGGGCTGGTATAATTGCCTTCCTCGTCATTTCGCTTGCCTGTTAAAATTGAAAAGTTCTTTTATTTCCACTTCTAAGGCGGATGCAATCCTATCTAGACCCTCCACAGAAGGTGCGTTGATACCACGTTCGACTAAACTAATAAATTCGGTTGAGTACCCTGTTTTTTCAGCCAAGGTTTCCTGAGAGAAAAATATACAAGACAGGCCAAACACGCGGTGCTGATGATGATGACATCTATCAAAATCGCGTGTCCCGGACGAGCACAGTGCTGATTCCCTATTCTTGTTGGGATATGTGCGTCACGCCGCAAAACGGTGAGATGCAATATCAGAACGGCTTCGTTGTTTTAATCTCACCTTCCGAGTATTTTGAAATTCAGAATGTTGACCAAGTATTGAGGGAGAGGGGATTGGCAATTGGTTCAAATGCACTTGTCTTTTATGAAACACGAGAGCAATGGAACGCAAACAACCCCGAGGATCTGCATTGGATACCTGCAACAAATAGAATAAATCCCTTGGGCGGGCAATACGTAGCACGGATACCCGCAACGACAGCAGAGAGAGGCGACAAGATTATTCGGGGATTTAGCGCGACCAGAAGGAAAGGTGTTGGAATCCGTGTATATGAATATGCTAGCACCTCGACAATCAAGCAGTGTCGCCTTCAATTGGAGACGTTTTTTTGGTTGTGCTCCGATTCAGAGGCAGTGGTTCAAGCCTACGGAATGAGAACAGAAGAAGCGACGCTTCGCAGAAATGCAAAATTACATGAATGCACAGAAAACGGGTTGCTCGACAATGATAGATTGGTGAACGCACGTATCTTGAGTTCCGAAGGCAATACAATCTGCCCTTTGTGTCTTGAAGAATTATCCGGCCAAGAGTTTTTCAGTCGAATGGAGCAAGCAGAGGGCCGCATGGTTCTCGACCTCACGGTGACTCGGGTAAATCTGTTCCACATTACCGAGTTGCGCGTAGGGGTTCTCAATCACCGTCCATACAATGTAGGTTGGGGACATCATCACTGTAACGTTGTGGTCAAGGACTCCGGTATTAACCAGACGCTTGAATGGATGCGCACTGTTCTTAACCGCAACATTGAACGTGGTTATTTGCCGATGGGGAACAGGGTTCTCTGAACATTGTTGCGTTTCAACATCCGAGGCAAAGCTTCATCATGTCGTTTTTCTGGCTCAAGCGTGGCCTTAACCGCGTATAAATCTTCCACACGCTGAGCAATTTTGGCTGCCCAAGCAGAATCAATCTCAATACTTATTGTACGACGTGCTAAATTCAGTGCCGCTAATGCGGTGTTGCCACTGCCGGCGAAACAGTCAAGCACAACATCATCTGGATAAGTTGTTGCTGCAATGGCATGTTCAAGCAATGCGGACGGTTTTTCTGCCGGATGTTTGCCTTTATATGGCCGTACGGACGGGAAAGTCCATACGTCCGTAAATTCTTTGGAGGCGTCCACGTTGAAAACTCGGATGACGTCTTCATACGGGGGCATGCTCTCAATTTTTCCTGTATCAATTAAGGCTGTACAAATCTTTTGGTATTGCTCTCGGCTCGGAGTATTCCTGCCATCTTCCCAATTGGATACTGCACCACCGTGATTTATTTTACCATGCGCGCCGATTCTTGCAGTCAGTTCGTGCGTGGATAGACCCGCTTTCTGCCTCGCCTGGCGTAGAAACAAGCCAAACGGGGAACGGTGCAGATTGCCCTCGGTAGCTGGTTCAGCAAATATTATGCGCTCTGAGTGAGGATACCATTGACGGAGGGCCTCTTTCTTCATCTTGCCCTTCCATCCGTCAAAACCAGGATCGTTCGGTTTTGTCCAGACAACATTCGAGAGAACATTGAAAAATCGTAAGAAGATGGCTTCAAGTCGTCCTGCCATAGAGGAATCACAAAAAACGAAGAGGGAACCGTTTGGCCGTAACACTCTATACCACTCGGCTGCATAATCTGCCATCCAGTCAAGATAATGCTGATCTTCGGCAAACGCGGTATCTCCGTAGATGTTCTTCTTCTTTGTGGCATGGTATGGAGGATCGGTTAAAATGAGAGAGACGGAATGGGCTGGAAAGGACTTCAGCAAAACAAGCGAATCCCCCTCGGCGACTATTGCTCCAGAAGCCGAAAGTACAAGATGGGGTTGAATAGCTGTTGCAATGAGATCAAAACTTTTTTGTCGAGACATCATAACCATGTTGACCTTCTAAAATTAATACTAAATTTTATATTTCCAAATAAACACATTTCAATTTTTCCCTTTCCTCCCCCTGACCTCATTTTTTCCATCCATCTTTCGTCATTTTAAAAAGTACCCGCAGAATCTGGGTCAGGGCTTCCTCAACAACAGGCGCTGGACCTGGCGGGCGGCAAGGGGAGTACCCTTGCCGTTGGCGTGGCCGAGTTGGTGCAGTTCCGTAGAGATCTCCCGGAGTGACCGCCGCCGACCGGTCCAGGGATTTTTCCGAGCCAACCGCCGGGCCGCCGCTACCAGGCCAGGGTTCTTTTCCAGGTATGATTTGCGCCCTTCCACCTTACCCCGACCGTCGAGGGTGGTGATTCCGGCCGCCCGATTGATTGCTCGCTTGCGCCGCCGGGCTCCCCGCAGCTTGAGCACCAGTTCGTCCTTCTGAAACTCGGCCACGGCACCCAGGATTTGCCGGATCATTTTGAGGCTCGGGTTGTCTGTGTC
>CAZGJP010000380.1:0-2750 GCA_964526605.1 uncultured Lentisphaera sp. | reverse complement strand
TATCGTTCCGATCATCAGGGGCGCAAGCAACATCGCCGCAAGCAGCGGGAGCATCCTTGGGATGATCTTGCATATGCCGTCAGCCATATATGAAGCTCCATGTTAGAAGGAGCAAGAGGGCTAGGACCACGAGCAGTATGTGCAGATGGACGGTCGCACTCTCCAGCCTGCATATGAATCCGGACGAGCGCACCATCGCCTTCAGGATGCGGCCGAATACGCTCTCCTCCATGAAATCCGGCGTGCGCATGCTGAAGGATGAGGACAATGGAAAAATCGGGGATATCTTCGGCGGCCGGCGGCGGATCCGGAGAAGCGACTGGAAGAAGTCCAGCGTCGGATCGGCAAAAGACGAACCCGAATACTGCATCCTGGCGCTTGGCTCGGCGTATCCACAGTCCCAAGTCCCAGCCAACTGCTGATCGGCGGCTCCCGGAAGCAGCGAACGAAGCGCAAGGAGGACCGACACCAGAACGAAAAACGCCCCGGAGCAGAATCCAATCATGCTAAGCGCTTCAGCCGGCAGGGAAAGGGAGTCCAGGGCAAGATCGGGAGTGGCGCCAAGACTGAGCACCGACACCGGCCCGGCAAGGATCCCAAGAAGGAAAACCGATCCCGCTCCAAGCACAAAGCAAATGAAAGCGAGCAGGACTATCGGAACCAGCATCGCGATCCCCGGATCCCGGGCCGACACGCATGAGGCAGTCCTGCCCTCCCCAAGAAAAACCGTCCCGGAGGCTTTGACAAAGCAAACCATGGCCAGCGCCCCCACCAGCGAAACCACGATCGCGGAAAACGCCGAGCAAGACATCAACAACGCACCGTTCCCGCCAAGCAAACCCTGGAATGCCGCAAGAAGTATCAGGAACTCACCGACAAAGCCGTTCAAAGGCGGAATCGACGATATCGCCGCCGATCCGGCGAGGAAAGACGAACCGGTCAAAGGCATCCTCTTCAGCAGGCCTCCCATCTCGTCCATGCAGTGAAGGCCAGTCGCCTTGATGACGGCCCCCGCACATAGGAAAAGGAGAGACTTGAACACCGAATGGTTGATTATGTGCATGAAGGCACCGGCAAGGGCAAGCGAAGCTGCCGTTGGGTTGCCCGACGACATGGACACCAGGCCAAGTCCGATCCCAATCAGTATTATCCCGATGTTCTCTATGCTCGAATAGGCCAGGAGCTTCTTGATGTCGTTCTGCGCAATCGCAAAGAGTATCCCGGCAATCCCCGAAACCGCCCCTGCGCACAGAAGAAGAATTCCCCACCACGCCTCCACCACACCCAGCATCTGAACCATCCTCAGTATCCCGTATATCCCGAGTTTTATCATCACCCCCGACATCAAAGCCGAGACGTGGCTCGGCGCAGCAGGATGGGCGCGGGGGAGCCACACATGGAACGGAACAAAGCCCGCCTTCGCCCCGAATCCGCAAATGGCGAGGACAAAGATGCCTCCGGAAAGCAGGGGCGTACGCGGAACCCCGCAGAAGGAGTCAAAGTCCATCCCGCCAGACGAGGGAGACAGAAGAAAGAAGGCCGACATGATGCAGAGAAGACCGGCATGCGAGGCGACAGCATATATCCAGGCGGCCTCCCGCACCTGCTTCCCGCCAGAATCATGCAGGACCAGGAAGAACGACGACAACGCCATCGCCTCCCAGAAAAGCAGAAAGAGGAAAGCATTGGCGGAAACAAGAACCATCGCCATCGAGGCAACCAGAACGTTGAACCAGAACCATGACGCGGAGGTGGAATCCTGCCCGCCAAAATACGAAACGCCGTAGAGGGATGACAAGCACGAGATCATCAGCAGGGAGACGAGGAAGATGGCTGAAAGACAGTCAAGGCGCAGGGAAAAATTCAAGCCCGGTATCGAGGTGGCGGCCATCAGCGACACTGGCACCGGATGCAAAAGCTGGGAAACGGCCGGACACCCGCAGAGAATTAGCGCACAAAGATTTCCAGCAAAGGCAATCCTACCCCTCGCACGCGCCCCAACCGAAGGGAAAAAGGACGGCAGTCCGGCAAAAACCAATATCAACACACCTGCTAGAAAAAAATCCATGATCATTTCTCTTTCTTCAAAACAGACCGCTCAGCAGCCTCGATGGCGTTCATGATCTCATCCCTGCCAGGCATCTTCCGCAATGCACCACCGACTTCGTCCTGCCTCAATATGAAGGCCAGACGGGATATGAGCCTGAGATGGACTCTCGGACTCGGAGAAACCATGTTGAACAGGCAAAAGACCTTCTTGCCGTCAAGAGCGCCAAACTCGACAGGCTTCTCCAGAAAGCAAAGACCTATGTAGGGATCTTCAACACTAAGCACCACCGGATTGCGGACATGCGGTATCGCAATCCCTTCGCCAACCCCGGTCGAAGCCATGTCCTCCCTGGCAAGCAGTATCTCGGCAAGGTAGCTCCTGTCAAGCCCCTCGGGCAAATTCATGGCCGAAACCGAATTCGCTATCACCTCCCGCTTGCTCGCACCACCAATGCGATAATGTATGCCTCCATTCCTGATCGCGGATGAAACAGAACAGTGCTGACCTGACACCTCCTCCATCTCGAAGAACTCGCTCGAAACCGTGATCTTCCTCTTCGAAATCCACTCAAGGAGCTCGGAATGGCTGAAGCGATACTGCTCGTTCACCTTGTAGGCAGGTATGAGCCCCTGGTCTATCCAGCGGTATATCGTCCGCTGCGACACGTTCAAATGCTTCGCCACGTCGGAAATCGTAAGCT
>CAZGJP010000379.1:0-2760 GCA_964526605.1 uncultured Lentisphaera sp. | reverse complement strand
CTACGAGTGCGCTCGGGGCAGTCCGGCATCGCGGCCACCTGGGCGAACATACCGTCGAACTTGGCGTCGCTGTAGAAGGCCCTGTTGGACTTTCCCGCGTTCGGCCCGTAGAAGAGCTGGAGGAAGTTTTCCGCATCGGGATAGTCGCCCACCCACGATATCCTGAACAACTGCGTCTTGCCTTCGGACAGCTTCTGGAAGAACTTCGGCTTGCTGTTCAGCACGGGATTGATCCTGATCCCGATTTTCCCCATGTCGTCAACCATGAGCTCAGCGATCTGGCGGTGGTATGGCGACGTGTCTCCCAGATCGAAATCGAACTCCAGCGGCCTGCCAGTCCCAGGATCGATTCCATCCGGATAGCCCGCCTCCGCGAGGAGACGACGGGCCTCTTCCACGTCATGCACCGAGTTCGGATTCACGAATCCATCCTCGTGTCCGGCGACTCCCGGCGGAATGGGCCCGTTCACCGGACGCAACGCGTAGTTCGAGTGGATTATCCTCGCCTCGATGTCGTATGCCATGCTCATCGCCCTGCGCAGGGTGGGATTCCCCGCAAGACGCTTGTCCGTGAAACTGAATCCGACGTAGTTTATCTGGAACTCGGGCGTGGCCGCGAGCTTGATGCCCATGTCCTTCAGCACCGGAGCTATGTCTTTCGTCCCGGAATCTATCACCGCGTCGAAATTGTCCCTGTCAACCCCGCCGATGTCGAGCTCTCCGCGCAGGAACATCAGCCAGCCCGAGAGCGGCTGGCGCACCAGATAGCATGTTATCCTATCAACATAGGGCAGGGGGCGGTCCCTGTCGCCGGCGCTCTCCGCCTCCGGGTATGTCTGCCTGCGAAAATCGCAGTTCCTGGAAAAAGTCATCTTGTAGTCGCGCCGCCATTCCGATAGGACGAAGGGGCCGGAGGCGGCCGTCGTCTCGGAGAAATCGCATCCTGACAGCCCCGCCTTCCGCGAGACGATGGCGGCGTAAGGCATCGCCAGCATGTAGAGGAAGCGCGGATCCGGCTTGGACAGATGGATCTCGAAAGTCCGCCCGTCGAGAACTCTGATCCCCTCCACGGGCTTCTCGTATGCGGAAAAATCATCTGGCGCAAGAGACGACGTCTCCTTCCGGAAACCGTCAATCCCCTTTATCTTCCCTCTGAATATCCAGTAGCCCGGCGAGTTCAGGCGGGCATCCGCGATTCGCTTGATCGAATACTCGACGTCCTTGGAGCCTATCCTCCTCTCCTCCCTGCTCCAACCCGCCGTCGCGCCGGAATCCGCGAAGAGAAGATCATCCCGCAGGCGGAACTTGAACGAGGTCGAATCGGGGGATGTCTCCGGCATGGCCTCGAGCATGCCGGGGACCAGCTTGTATGGACGTGCCGAGTAGTCGTATTCAAGAAGGGTGTCGTAGATGGCGCAGACGATGTATCCGCTTATGAAGTCGGCCGCCAGCGCCGGATCTATCGTGCTTACACGGCCACCTGCGCTGAGCGTAAGCTCCGATGCGGAAATAGCGGAAACCGGGCAGAGGCCAATCGAGATGGCCAGAAGGAGCCTCTCCAGACGCAGCAGGAGGGTCTTGTGCGAATGCGAATGTCCAAGCATGGAGGCAGTTTATCATGCCTGCGACATTTTTCAACCTGAGCCCGGGGGAAATGGCCCAAGAGCTATGCGTCCATGTTTTGGATCAGGGATTCGAGTACGTCCACAGTGTATGGTTTTGGCAGGGCATACTTGAATCCGTGTTTTTCATAGGCCGACATTATTGGCTCGTCCGAATATCCGCTCGAAACCACTGCGACCACATCGGGATTGATCTTCTTGAGTTCGCCGAGCGTCTCCTTGCCACCCATCCCGCCCACGATGGTCAGATCGAGTATCGCGAAGTCGAATGGTTTCTTCTCGTCGAAGGCCTTCCGATAGACCTTAAGCGCACAGGCTCCGTCGCGCGCTGTCTCCACCTCGTGGCCGAATCTCTCCAGAGTAAGTTTGAGGAACTTCAATATTGCCTCCTCGTCATCCATGACCAAGACCTTTCTTGGGTTATGCCTCCTTGGCTTCACAGGCTTCATTTCGGCAATCTCGGCCGCAACTTTAGGGGTGCTGGGCAGGACTGCGGGGATGTATAGCGTGCATCTCGCTCCGGCGCCGTCGTTGTTTTCAAGTTCGATCGTGCCGCCGTGCTTTGAAATTATGGAGAAGGCGATTGAAAGTCCAAGCCCCTTGCCCCCTCTCCTTGTGCTGTAGTAGGGATCGAATATCTTGTGCATTATCCCGGGATCTATCCCGTGGCCGTTGTCAGTGAAGGATATCCTCACATATCTGCCTGGTTCCAGTCCACGCGGATCTCCATCCTGAATGTCCACGTTCTGTGAATCAACCAGGATTCTACCCCCGTCCGGGGGAAGCGCCTGTCTGGCGTTCGATATCACATTTGAAATGGCCTGCATGATGAGCCCTTGATCCGCCCATATCTTCCAAAGGTCTCCGGCCGGCCTCCTCTCGACAGAGACCTTGTCTCCCGCAAGATTCAGTGCAATGCTGTCTTCGAGCAGCGAAGCGATGTCGCACTCGCACATGTGCGGCGACCCTCCCTTGGAGAATATGAGAAGCTTTTTCGTCAGATCCTTGGCGCGTTCGGAAGCCTTCTCTATCTCGGCGAATATCCCTGACATCTCCACATTTCCGTCGCAAATTATCCTGGCCAGCCCTATGTTGCCGACTATCACCGCCAGGATGTTGTTGAAGTCATGCGCTATCC
>CAZGJP010000378.1:1761-2768 GCA_964526605.1 uncultured Lentisphaera sp. | reverse complement strand
CATTTATCTCGGCTCTGCCCCCTGGTGGTATCTCGAGCGAAAAAAGCATGTGATGCCGTTCCGTGAATTGGGACGAGGGATTGCCGTATAGATCGTAAGTTTCAACGGACAGCGAGACGTCTCCGTCGAATTTGATCATGACAAATCCGGATGCGGTTCCGTTTAGTATTTCGAATTTTTTCTCCTTCGGCTTTTCGATAGCATTCCCGGAATTTACGATGAAATAGGTTGTTCGCGACCCTTTTCCCGCTCTCCACACGCGCAAGTCGTCGTCTACCGGGTCTCTGAATCCCTTGAAGTCCTCTATTCTGTCCAGATACCATTTGTTGTAGTTTCTGCATATCTGCATGTGGGATTCCGGCATGATGTCAAATTTGTTGGAGAATGCCGGTACTCCGACTGCCATCATCTTGATTATTATGATTGCCGTGTCAAGAGGAGAGTCGTTTCCGTTCACGGTCATGTAATCATTTTCGGCTGCGTCGGTGTAGCCTTGTATGAAGGCTGCGCGCATGAAGTTCGTCTCTGCGCCGTATGGGGAGTCTCCGGAGCGTGTCAAGGTGCCGTATTGTGATAGAAACGGTGTCGCATAGTTTTGTTTCAATTCGATTATGAAGTCGGGTTTCAGCTCCGTGCACGCGGCATAAATTTCGGCGAGAAGGGCTTCGAGTCCCTTTGTCAGGCTTGTCGTATCATGGGAGTGCTCTTTCGAGTAGCAATGTTTTGCCTTTATGCCGTTGAAGAGATCCATCTTTATGCCATCCACATCATAGTCGCGTATGAAGCCGACGATCATGTCACGCATGTACTTGCGGCTTTCCGGCGACATAAGGCATAGGGAAAAGTATTTTCCATTCCATGACAAGTTGCCGTCGGAATCGGTGATGAGGAGATTCCTGTGCTGTCTTTCAACCGAGGTGTTTTTGCATGCGCAGTGCGGGCCTGTCCACAATATTAGCCTTCCTCCGAGTTTTTTGACTTTGCCGGAAAGCCCTTTTAAATCTGGG
>CAZGJP010000378.1:0-1736 GCA_964526605.1 uncultured Lentisphaera sp. | reverse complement strand
CCATCATCGCAGTCCAACCCCTTCCCGAACCATCCATCGTCTAGGATGAAATTCCTGATCCCGAGACTCACGCCGGCCTTCACCGAGTCGAGTATTACTTTTTCATTGATCTCTTCGCTGTTCCAGTCAACCCAACTGCACCATATCGGTTCCAGAGATGGGGGGTGGATTTTGTCTTTTATATTGAAGATCTGTCTTTGCATGTTTGAGAATTCGCGCATTGTCCTGACCCAGTTCATCCCCAGGCCTCCCATGTATATGTGCTCCGTAACGGAGCCATCTTCATCTCTGGTCCTCATATTTGCTGGCAATGGGATGTCGTCGAATCCGCGTTCTATCTGCAGGGAGAGCCTCCGCTTGTGGGCAACGAGAGTCCAGAGCGGGGTTGTGAAGTCTAGCGCACCGATTCTTGTTTCCACGAGGTCGCCTATGATCCCGAATGTAAGTGCTGTCTTCATGTCCTGCCCGAGGAATATGACAATGGGCATCTTTACATCCGATATGGTGCTTTCGAATTTTGCGGACCAGAAGTAGACCAAGTATGTCTGCATCATGTATTCGCGTCCGCTGGCTGGAACGATCACCTTGTGAAAGTTCCTCATGGGCATTCGCCACCTGTAGATGATTTTTGCCGGAGAGTCCACGGGGTTTTCCGGTTTCAACGTGAATTTCTTCAGCGGTCCTTCTCCGGTGGAGAGCGAATATCCATCCACCCTGTAGGAGGCCGTCCCCATTCCGATGTTTTCGAAGAAGAACCTTCTGCCGTTTCTGGAGAACACTTCAACTTCGAAGAAGCTATCTGTATTGTTCATCAAAGCTCCGCGGTTTTTACGATCCAAGCTGGAGCCATTTGTCCATGAATCTAAATGCCGATGGAGCATGGAACTGGTGGCGTCCTGCGAATATCTCGATGGAAAGCCTGTCTTTGGCTCCGGCTCTTCTATATATATCGTGCAACTCCTTGTGGGCAGATGCTGCGGAGTCGATTGCGAAGCATTCATCTCCGATTCCGCTTTGGACCAGACATGGTCTAGGAGCGATCAAGCCTGCGATTGTGGCCACATCGGCATACTTATAGAGGCTTGGTATGAACTGCGAGCCGCAATTGTTGGAGACATCCTCGATGGCATATTCCAGGGTCTTGCATAGATAGCATATGATGCCGACGGCTTTGATCCTGTCATCGAAGACTCCTAAATATTGGGATAGGGTTCCGCCAAAGCTTCTACCCAGGACGGCGACGCGCGATGGATCGACCTCTTGACGTGAAAGCAGATAATCCAGCGCCTGTAGATGGTCGTGGATATTTAGCGTCAGGAGTTTCTCTCCTAGGATTCCATAGAGCAGGTATAGGGTGTTGCATCTGTTTTCCTGGGGGACGCCCGGAAGGCCTCTTTCTCCAAATCCTCTGCTGTCTATGACCGCTACAATGTATCCGTGTTCCGCCAACGCCTGTGCGTAGTTGGCCGGAAGATCTTTTTGTGTTTCATCATGGGGCTGTGACATGCCGCATATCTTCTCTCTGCCTTCGTGTCCATGACAGACGAGGATAGCCGGGCGTCTTTCATTGTTCTTCAATCCCTTGGGAAGCATGAGATATCCTGGAGCGACCAGATCTTTTTCGACGTGTATGACGAATTTTTCGATTATATCATTTGTTCGCTCCGCTCTCGCGATGATTCTAGCTTTCGGGGATATGCGTTTTGGCCACGGGGACATGAGACCATGGAGTTTTG
>CAZGJP010000377.1:0-2784 GCA_964526605.1 uncultured Lentisphaera sp. | reverse complement strand
GTTAGGTTTATTTGCCGAGCATTCGGGGCTTTTTTACGGCAAGGGGGTTAACTTACGGTTGACCATCAATAGCTTCTCCATGGGCTTCCGGCTGTTGAGATAGGCCATGAACTCGAAGGCCTCCCTTGGATGGCGGGCTCCCTTCGGTATGACGAGGACGTCGCACTCGGCGATGGACACTGGCGGCCCTGCCGGATCTCCGCCAAGCTTGGGGAAGGGCGCGGCGCCCCACTCGATCTGCGGAGCGTATTTCTCGATGAAGTTGAACATCCACACGCCTTGCAGGACCATCGCGATCTTCTCCGACAGGAAGGGGTTCTGTGGCGAGGAGAAGTTTCCGAACGATGCGCCGAAGTTCCTCAGATTTTGCACGCCGTATTTCTCCCCGAAGCTTTTGAACCACTCGAGAGCCTCGACGTTTGCCGGATTGTCTGCGCTTATCCTAGATTCCCCGTCCCAGAGCTCGCCATCGAACCAGTAGCACCACATCGAATTCCACCAGCCGGGTTCGGTCGGCGTGTAGCCCAGCTGGACGATCTCGAAGTCCTTCCGTGCCTTCTCCTCCCCGCTCAAGTCGCAATAGCGCAGCTTCAGCCTCTCTCCGCCCCTCTCGACGGATACGACCGTTAGAATCTCGTTCATCCGGTCAAGCTCGGCACGGCTTCCCGGCGGCTTCTCCGGATCCAAGCCCGCCTCCTTGAAGAGACGTTTGTTCCAGTGAAGCGCCACTGTCGCCGGAGTGGACGGAAGCGCCCACATGAACCCCTTCCGCTCGCACAGATCCCAGAATACCGGGATGTAGTCGTCCCTCCCAATCCCCTTCCTCTCGAGCATCTTGTTCAGCGGGGTCAGTGCGCCCTTCTCCGCGAACACATTCACGTTCTGAACCCATACGCCGGCAAGATCCGGCGGAGTCCCGCCAGCGGTGGCGAGAAGAAGCTTCTGGTCTATCGTGCTGACGGTCAGCAGCTTCACGAATATCCTGTCCTGCGACATGTTGAAGTCGTCTATCACCTCCACAAGCGCGTCCCTCTCGAATCCGGTCCATTTCTCCCAATAGTTCACCACCACCCGGCCGTCGTCGGTCCTATCGTCCTTCACCGCCGTCTTGGTGACCAGGAAGAAGAGCGCAGAGACGGATCCTAGCAGAATGAACGCCATGTATATCGCCGGCTCGAAGCTGGAGAAGGAGGTGAATTTGTGATTTGGGCTGCTCTCTGTCATCGCCTTGCCTTTTTCATTCCGAGATTTTGATATGATTGCTTAATGTCGCTTGCAGGCCGTATAGTATTTCCATGCTGCATATGAGAACCATGCTGTCGGGGGATTCCAGTATTCATTTGTCTCCCAAAACACCCAGTTGCTGTTTCGCATGTCGAGAACAGGGAATCCTTTCTTGTCGCCACCAATTCCATTGATGACGCCGCCGGGTATCTGGCCGTTTTCGGCAGGATGCCCTTCCAGCCAATACCACATCGTGAACATCCTTGGAAATTTCGACCCCGTCGCGGCTACCGTCGAAGCCCCAAATGGATTCATTCCGAGAATCCAGCCGATCTGATCCACTGCAATTTCGGAATATTTGTTTGTTTCGAGCAGTTCATTGGCGCAAAGGGAGACAACGGCAAGTGACAGCCAATAGCAGTTTTTCCCTTGGCTGACATTTCCCGAAGGGTTTTCAAAATCGCGTTTTGAAGACGTGAATGCGATATATAGGCCATTTTGATTGTAAATGTCGCAATCAATGATCTGCGCCTGCCCATAGGGAGACGCACCAATACGCTCCTCGGTGATCTTGTCCATGAACTCTTGGAATATCAGCCTTATCCTTCCGGAATATCCATCCTTCGGAAAAGCCTTGGCGAATTCATAGTAACACAGCATGTTGAAATACGGGTCGAAACTCCTTCCGGACACAGGAACCCGCTCTATATTGGACGTCAGATAGTCTTCTGAACTTTTGCATTGTCTTTCGATGAAATCAATCCTTTCCTTTGCGTCCGTGAGATAATTGTCTCCACCCTCTATCCGATGTAGGAATATATCCGCCAGCAATACACCGGAATGAAAAAGATTATAATGGCTTTTTCCCTTTCCTATTGGCACAGTTGCGTAACTGTATTCAATCCCCTTCAGATAATTCAACATGAGTTTTGCTTTTGCCGCGCATTTTGCGGAATATCCCGGATCAGACTCTCTTGTGGCGAAAGCGAGTTTGGCCAAGGCACCAGCGCAAGCCGCCTGGACGGCTTCTTCCGGCCCCCACGCATTTTTTTGAAGGATGCGGTCATCGGTTGTTCCTGTCATGTTGTCGGTATCGGTTCCATCCCGCCATTTTTTCTTGAACTCTTCAGGTTGTAGATTGTGCGGTTCGACGTGACACCACGTATATCCGTTGTCGTCAGTCATTTTCATGATCCAGTCTGCACCCCACTTTGCGGCATCTATCATTTTATTGGAGAGATCTTTCGTCTCAGCCTTTGATTCCATGGCGATGTCCGTGAAGAAGTAAACAGGGAGGAAAGTCGTATACATCTCCTTGTCGAATCCCGCGCAGTCGTTCCATCCTCCAGTGGCATCAATATGCCTGCCAACCGGCGCCTTGGCATCGTCAAGATGGAAAACCTTGTGCCAACCGGGAACCTCGATCCCACATTTTTGCGTATTGAAATAAAAAAGAGCCCGTTCGCTTGCCTCGAGAATTGGCTCCTCTCCGACGTTTACCAACATTTTGTCAGTTGAGCCTCCGGTGAAATTAACCTTGTCCCAGTATTCCCCCATTTC
>CAZGJP010000376.1:0-2788 GCA_964526605.1 uncultured Lentisphaera sp. | reverse complement strand
GGTCCCTATGGACACGAAGGGGAAGAACCTGTTCCCCGCTCCAATGCTGGTGGAGCCCGAGATGCTGCAGTGGGAGACGAGTTCGCAGCCGTCGCCAATCTCCACGTCTCCGCCCACCACGCAGTAGGGCCCGATCCTGACGCCGTCCGCGATTTTCGCATTCTTGTCAACTATCGCCGTCGGATGTATCGAAGGCATGTCCTGGCTCTCCCTTGTTTTCAATCCTTTTTCCGCCCGCCCCTTTCACCCCTCTTCGCCTTGCGCCAAAGCTTCTCCATCTCGGCTATGTCGCTGCTCCCCGGCGTCCGTCCACTCTTGGCGAGCTCCTTCTCGATGAATCCAAAGCGTCTCTGGAATTTCTCCGTGGTCGCCGCGAGTATCTCCTCCGCGCTTCCGCCCTTCATGAAGCGGGCAAGATTCACCACCGAGAAGAGCATGTCGCCCAGTTCGTCCTCGATGCGGGCCCTCCTCCCGCTCTTGAGCGCCCTGCCGAGCTCGGCCAGCTCCTCCCTGATCTTTTCCAATATCTGCGACGGAGCGCTCCAGTCGAAGCCCAGTTTCGCGGCCTTCCTCTGCACCTCCTCGGCCCTGAACAAAGCCGGGAAATGACGCGGGCCGGCCACGGCGGACTTCTCCTTCTTGCCCTCGGTCCTCTTCACGTCGTCCCATATCTTGAGAACCTCTCCGGAGGACCCGGCCTTTCTCCTGCTGTCGCCGAAGACGTGAGGATGGCGCCGGCGCAGCTTCCGGCAAAGACCTTCAACCACGTCGTGGAAGGTGAACGCCCCCCTCTCGGACGCTATCTGGCTGTGGAATATGACGTGCAGGAGCACGTCGCCTATCTCCTCCTTCATCCCCTCGTCGTCGCGGTCGTCCACCGCATCGAGGAACTCGGCGCACTCCTCGATCAGATACTTCTTCAGGCTCTGGTGCGTCTGCTCCCTGTCCCATGGGCATCCCTTCTTCGAGCGCAGCGTCTTCATCACGCCGAGCATGTCCTCGACAATTTCCGCCTTGGACAAGGCAAATCTTCTTCGCGCCTTTCTCATCTCATCAGCTTCTTCTTGAAGAATTCCAGCTTGATCCGCCCATGGAGCGCGCCGCCGCCCTCGTGCTGGGCGAACACATAGGGGTAGATCCGCTTTTCCGACCTGATGTTGTTGTAGGCGGCATAGACGTTTTCCGGCGGACATACCGGATCACGCAGGCCGCAGCTGACCAGGACGGGACAATTGATCTGTGGCGCCAGATTGACGTTGTCGAAATATCTGAGGTTGTCCAATATCCGTTCCAGCGTCTCCGGACGGTTCTTGATGAAATTGGAGAGATCCGCCGCGCCGCCGCTCTTGTCGAAGAGCCTTTTCTCGAACCAGCATGAGGACGGGACGTCCGCCATGCAGAGCTTGACATCGCTGCTCAGCGCCGCCACGGCAAGGGCCACGCCACCCCCCTGGCTGCCGCCGGTGATCCCTATCCTGGCGGAGTCTATCTCCGGTATCGCCTTCGCGGCCTCCACCGCGCGCAGGCCGTCGGTGAAAAGATTGTATATGCCGCAGCGCTCCTTGTCCATTATGCCCATGCCGAATATGCACGATGGGCCTTCGCCGAAACCGGAGGCGGAGCCAGTCATGCCGCTCTGGTTGCGGAAGTCCATCGCGAGGACTGCCGCACCGAGAAGGGTCCAGCTCGAGTAACAGTCCGCGGGAGCGCTCCACCATCCCGCTCCGTGGTAGTGTATGATGACTGGCGGCTTTCCGCGCCGCGCCTCGGGGGGCAGGATGAGCTTGCCTTTTATCCGCGTGCCGTCAATCGCGGAGAAGGAAATGTCGAAGACCGACATCTTGTCCAAGGGAAAGTCCACCCTTCTCCTCTCGATGTCGAGAGGAAGGCTGCGGACCTTTTCCCTCACCCGGCTCCAGAACTTGAGCAAGTCCCTCGGTGGATCGGGTCTGACCTTGACTTTCTGAAGCTTCCTTATCTCTTCCCTGAAAAGCTTCATCTTGCGCTCAGGGCTTCTTCGCGGGGGCAGATGTCTTCGTCCCGGTCTTCTGCGTCGTCGAGCTCTTCGTAGTCTTTGGAGCGGCTTTCGCGGCGGCCTCCATCTCCTTCTTCTTGAGATAGACGGCTATCTTGGACATCTTGTCGTTGAGCTCGGCGTTCTCCCTCTTGAGGTCCTGTATCTCCGAGCTTAGCCTCATGCTCTCGTTGATTGCCTGTTCGATCTTCTGGTTCTGCGCCTCCTCGGCGGCTTTGTCCTCGCATCCGGTAAGAAGCCCCAAGGCGATCGCCGGGACTGCCAGTGCAATGATCTTCTTCATCTTCTCCACGCTCCCGTTTGTTGGTTTGCAATATGATAGCTTGTGCATTTGAAAAAACAATCAGAGCAGGAAGAATCTTTTCGTCTCCGAATAGCATATCCTCTCTGCAAGCATCACCGCGACGCCCGGCGGCATCTGGCCCAGCTCCACCATGTCCCCGAGAACGTCGGACAGAACCCTCCTGAACATCTCGAAACGCGATCCGTAGGACAACAGCTTCCTCGAATCGGAGACCATCCCCGCGAAATTCGCAAGAAGATCCACGCTGCATATGTACTCCAGCTGCCTCCTCATCCCGATCGGCGTGTCGCAGAGCCACCATGCCGAGCCAAGCCTGACCTTCTGCCCGAACGCCCTCGCCACGGTCGCAAGCGTGGCCTGGTGCCCGGGATCCAGACAGTAGAGAACCACCTTCAGCCGGTCGTCGAACCTGTTGAGCAGCTTCACCAGAGGCGGCTGGATGTCCATGA
>CAZGJP010000375.1:0-2793 GCA_964526605.1 uncultured Lentisphaera sp. | reverse complement strand
GGTTCTTTGAGGGTGGCGTCTTCCGATTTGATTTCGGGGGAATGCCGTTCAAGGTCGCTTATAAAATCCATTGTTTTCAGCAGTTCATCCCGTCTTGATTTTAGGGATTGGCATTGTTTGTTTGGAAGGGCGCAGCCAACGCCGGGCAGTCCGGGGAGCTTGGCGTTTTCCTCGGAGTTGACAGTTATCCGTTTGATCGCGATTTTCCCTACGACTTTTGTGGGCCAATCCGTTGAATTTGCGGTGACTTTGATCGCCTCGTTCAGCTTGTGCAATGAATCTATTGAATAATCCAGATGCATATCATATAGCTTCTCAGTCATTTTCCGCACAGCCCAATTCCAAGATGTGTTCCTTGTCGTTTCCAATGCTTTTTTCAGTTCGCGGAATCTTGCCTCCTCGTCTAGGTTTTCCGCCTCGCCGGGATAGCCCGCCGCGATCAGCTCCCTAAGGAACCAGAAGTAATGCATGATGTCCCATATGTTTTGAGCTGGGATAGGCACATTTGGTTTGTTCAAGTGTGTATGGGTGTCGAATACTGGCAGTTCAAGAATGCCATCGAGGAAGTTTTCGTATTTCATACTCTCCAAAACTCCTGTTTTTTTTGTCCAGTATACCCCTGAAAACTGTTTTTCTCAAATGAAAGACTTTAGCTTTTTACGCCTTTCCTTTTGCATTTTACGAACGTGCGGAATCTAATGCGCCAGATCTCTTCAAGTTCGCAAACTGACAAGAAGATTGCGAAAAATGACAATGAATCGCAATTGCCCCGCACGCCCGGAGGAGATATAGTGCCTTGAAAGAACGGAAGGGGTTGGTCTAAAGAAGCCGCTGTGCATCAAGGAAATGAAACCATGAGCCGATCGGGAAACTCGCCGTGCCGCGGGATTCCGCAATCGGCTCGCTATAAAACATGGGGAAGTCGTGATTTCGGTGATTGGAACGGCAGATTTGATTGATATGAATCCGGAGAAGGAATTCTTCGTAGGATTGGATTCGGATGGTTGCGTTTTTGACAGCATGGAACTTAAGCACAAGGAGTGTTTCTGTCCGGCATTTATCAACCATTTCGGCTTCCAGGGAGTCTGTCGCTATGCTCGCGAGACTTGGGAGTTTGTGAATCTCTACTCGAAGATGCGTGGGCTCAACCGTTTCAAGGCGCTTGTGGAGGCGATCAGGCTTATGAACGCTCGTCCTGAAGTTCGTGGACAGCTCGGGGAAGAGACGGATATGCGGGAATTGGAGGAATGGATCGCATGCGAGAGCAGTCTTGGCGGAAGCGTTCTTGATTGTTACATCAAGGGGAAGGGTGGGCGTTTGTCGTCGGACAGTGTTCTTTTCAGATCGTTGCGTTGGTCCGACGACGTGACTGAGGCGGTGAGGCGGATAGTCCATGATTTGCCTCCTATTGCTGAGGCGCGTGCCGCCCTTGAGCTTATGAAAGGTCGTGTTGACTGTCTGGTTGTGTCGCAGACCCCTTCTGGAGACTTGGTCCGCGAGTGGCGGGAACACGATATTGCCCGATTTGTCCGGATGATCGCCGGTCAGGAGCAGGGGACAAAAGCTGAGCATCTTGCAATGGCGGCTGGTAAAAAATATGCGGCAGGGAATGCTTTGATGATTGGTGATGCGCCGGGGGATTATGATGCGGCGAAAGCCAATGGTTTCCTTTTCTTCCCCATCGTTCCGGGCAGGGAGCGTGAGTCGTGGCGGGAATTTTGCGAGGTCGGGCTGGACCGTTTTTTAGCTGGCAACTATTGTGGCGAATATCAGGATGAACTCATACAAAATTTCGACCGAAGTCTTCCGGAGCGGCCACCGTGGAGCCATTGACTTAAGCATTAGGTTAACAAGTGGAGATATTATGAGTGCGAAAGACGATGTCATCAAAGAGAAGATAAGGCGAATGACTCTGGATCAGAAGGTGGGAGCTGTGATGACTCTTGGGTTCAATGGCACGATTATCACCCCGAACATCTATGACTACGTCTCGAAGTTCCATTGTGGTGGGCTCCGTCTCACTCCGCCGGAGCGGACATTTGGAAACTATGTGGATCCCAAAACTGGCAAGACAATTGTGAACATCAAGGGTGGTGGTTATTATTACAAGCGCGGGGTGAATCCGCCGGAGCTCACGGCTGAGGAATACAAGGTGGTTCTTGATGAGCTATCCGCGCTCGCTCGCGGGCGCCCGCTTTCGCTACCGTTGCATTTTTCGTTCGACAATGAAGGGGAGGGGAATTGCTCCTTCAGCGGGTTTGGCATGTTTCCGCAGCCGATGGGACTGCGCTCTACCGGTGACAAACGTTACGCATACGAGGTCGCCAAGGCGATAGGCCGTCAGGCGCGCTCGGTAGGGATGAGCATGATACATTCGCCAGTGCTTGATGTGAACAGCGACCCGCGCAATCCGGAGATCAACATCCGTTCCTACTCGGACAAGGCTGAAGAGGTGGCGGAATATGCATTGGAGACCTGCCGCGGATTCAAGGAAGTGGGGCTGGCGGCGACGGGAAAACACTTTCCTGGTCGTGGTGATTCTGCTGCTGATGCCCATTACTCAGTCCCGGTGATCAAGGCGGACATGGACACATTATGGAACCGTGAACTGCTGCCTTACCGTGTTCTGATCGAGAATGGACTTCTTCCTTGCATAATGCTGGCGCACACTATCTACACGGCGCTTGATCCGGATGAAATCGCAACTCTGAGCAAGAAAGTCATTACGGGGCTTTTACGTGATAGTATGGGGTTCGACGGTGTAGTCACCACCGACAGCATGACGATGGCCGG
>CAZGJP010000374.1:0-2806 GCA_964526605.1 uncultured Lentisphaera sp. | reverse complement strand
AGATGGACCAAGGCGGGTGACTGGAGTTCAGACGTGTGCTCTTCCGATCTCGAGTAATCCATTGCTTTGAGCAGGATATCCCTGCATTCTTGCGCGTTGGCATCGTCCTCGCCGGCAAAAGTTCCATCTGGTCTTAGTTCCACGATGCCTTTGGCATATAGCCTTAGCAGATGGCGTTTGAGTGTTTCGGATAAATCTTTTTCATTTTTAACGAAGGTCTCGAAGCGGGTGTAATTGTTTTCATCAGCCTCTTTATGCGCTCTTGACGTTATTTTTACGAGCTCTTTTCGTTTTAAGGGACGGTCTATGTTTTCGAATTCGCCGGGAAGCACCCAGCGTAATTCCGTTGCTTTGTCAAGCTCAAACGCTTTCCCATCGTTTAGGGTTTCGATTCGATAACCCCAAGCCTTCAATGCCATATTCAAGAACGTTTGGACATTGACTTTGGCTTCTTCCTTTATGTTGGTGTTTCCAGAATCCGCAATCAATTCGGGATCATTTTTCGCTGACATTTCACATGATATAGAAATCAAGGCGATGATGGTGCAGATGGTTGTTCTCATTCTTCAAACCTCCGTTTATTTATTTTTGCTCAGGCGGATATCCACCCAGACCGCCGCCGCCAAAACTAATCCTCTGGCGAGGAACTTCTTCTCTGGTGAAACTGCAAGCAGAGTCATACCGTTCAGAAGGCATGCCATCACGAGAGCTCCAAGTAGCACTCCTGCGACAGATCCTTTCCCTCCTTTCAGGCTGGCTCCTCCCATTACACATGCGGCTATGGCATCAAGTTCCATCAGGTCTCCAACGGTTGTCGTGGATGCCCCCGAATAGGATGTCTGTAGAAATCCTGTCATCCCGACGATGAAACCGAGTATGGCGTATGCGCCTATCATTACCTTGGCGACAGGTATTCCGGAGAGCATCGCAGCTTCCTCGTTGCCGCCTATGGCGTATAGGTATCTTCCGAAGATTGTGTGCCTGCATATGAAATTGACCAAGATGCCGAATACGACTAGAATCATCATCGAGAGAGGTATTCCGCGGAATTGATTGCACACTATAAGCGCCAAGAGCACTCCTTGGGATAGCACAAGCCAACTCAGGAAAGCGCTTTCATGGTCTTCCAGCGGAAGTCCGAGAACTAGTCTTTGCCTCCTCGCCTTGTATTTTGCCCATGCAGCAAGAAGAATTCCTATGGATGCCATTATCCACCCCGCGGCAGGCGGGATGTAGTATGTTGTGAGCATAGAATACATGTGGCTTGCTCCTACGGGGGCGACAGGCTCCGTGGAGTTTGCGATGACCAACCAGAATAGTCCTTTGAAGACGAGGAGTCCTCCCAATGTAATTATGAAAGAAGGCATTCTTTGCAGGACTATGATTGCCCCCATGAGAGTCCAGAGCAGGAGTGCCGTTGCTGTTCCGATGAGCATGGCGGTCGGAGCAGGGACATGGTGGTGGAAGACGAGGACGCTGGCGATGCCGCCGACGAGTCCCACCCCGGAGCCGACCGAGAGGTCTATCTGGCCGGTCAGGATCACGATCAGCATTCCCAGAGCGAGAACGGCAGTGATCGAGAATTCTATCATCAGCATTGAAAGATTCCTCGCGCTGAGGAAATGTGGTGAGGCGATAGAGAAAACCGTGCATATCAACGCGAGAGATATCGGCAGGGAAAGTTCCCTGATTGTAAGCTTTTCATCCATTTTCATTGGTGTTTTGTATCCTGTGTTTCCATGGCGGCCTTCATCAGGGACTCCTGATCAACCTCGTCTGCATTGAATATTCCGGTTTGCCGGCCTTCGCAAAGCATCAATATCCTGTCGCTCATCCCTATGAGCTCCGGGAGTTCGCTTGATACCATCAGCACGCCCACGCCCTCGGAGGCCAGCCGGTTTATGAGCCTGTATACCTCGACTTTCGCCCCCACATCTATTCCACGCGTCGGTTCGTCCAGGAGCACGATCTTGGGATCTGTCATCAAATTTCTTCCGATAACCACTTTCTGCTGGTTGCCGCCTGAAAGTCCCAGCACTGGTGATTCCATGCCCGGGGCTTTGATTCTGAGCGAATCAAAGCATCTGTTGTTCCTGGTGTTTTCAGCCGGCTCGTCTATTACGGAGAAATTTGAGACCTTCTCCAAGGAAGACAACGAGAGATTGAAACCAACGCTCTGCTCCAGTTGTAAACCATAGCGCTTTCTGTCCTCCGAGACTAGGGCTATCCCCCGACTCATGGCGTTACGCGGAGAGGAATCTTTGAAATCGATTCCTTCGAGTTTTACAGCTCCGCCAAGCCTTTGACCATAAGCTCCAAAGATGTGCATTAGCAGTTCGGTGCGTCCTGCCCCCATTAGTCCGCCGACACCGAGCACTTCGCCCCTGTGCAGTTTGAAGGAAATGCCTTTCAAGCGGGGCTCGGCCTGTAAAGCTTTGTCAGAAACATGGAGATCCTCGATTTCCATAAGGACATCTTCGCAGGGATCAAAATCTCTTTCTGGGAAGAAGTCCCCTATCTCCCGTCCAACCATCAATCGTATGATTTCGGGAATGGAGGCCGATTTTGAATCAACACATGCGACGCTTTCACCATCTCTTAGAATGGTTATTCTGTCGGCAACGCTTAAAAACTCGTCGAGCTTGTGTGAGATGTATACGCATGACACTCCGTGAGAGCGGAGGTCTCCAACGATATCGAGTAGGATTTTTGTTTCGGATTCGCTTAGTGCTGCGGTCGGCTCGTCCAGGATCAACACGCGTGACTTCTTGCTGAGTGCTTTGATTATATCAACGAGCTGCTTGTG
>CAZGJP010000373.1:0-2816 GCA_964526605.1 uncultured Lentisphaera sp. | reverse complement strand
GGGGACTCCCTCCGCCGGCGAATCAATGGCGATAAAGTCCCTCATCGCAAGAAAGGGCTCCCCCCGCCTCGTCATCAGGACCAACGAGAAAATCGCCGGGCTCTCCGAATCGAATCCGTCCGTGGCGAAATCCCTGATATCCGAGATGGCGCTCGACATGGGATTCCAGCTTGTAGACGAGCTCGCGGCCGACTCCGCCGCCGAGACCGCCGCCAGGAGAGACGAACTTCTGGGCAAGGGTGCCATGTCCGAGGCGCGCAAGGCCGGAATCATCTCCAAGGCCGACTTCATGATCAGTGCGGACCTGTCCGGCACGGTCGGCCCCATCGAGTCCGCCTACGAGGTGAAGACCAGGGACCTGTCGCTTGGCGCCGAAATGAAGGCCGTGTGGACCGACAGCGGGGAGACCATGGCGGCCGTGACTCTGCCAGTTGCCACCGTGCATGGCAAGGATTTCTTCGATCCGATAAACGCGCCGGACCAGTTCGCGAGAAAGCACCTCATGGCCATGCTCAAGGGAGAGGCCGCCGCCACGAAGGAACGCAACGCGATGACCCTCTTCAGCAAGATAATGGCCAGATGGATAAGCGATCTGGATCTGGGGGCGAACGTCAGGATAGAGATCGCAGGGATAGACAAGGACGGGCTCGACAAGCTCAAGGCCGCCCTCTCCGCCCTGCCATCGGTCCCATCGGCCAGGATACGCGAATTCGATAGCGCCTTCGCCTCAGTGCTCGAATGCGAATCCCGCATGGACGTGTCGTCGCTGAAGGACGAGGTCTCCAGGATCCTCGGCCCTGGATTCATCCTCGACAGACATGGCAGGAACACGATGCAGTTCGCGAGGAAGGACGTGGCCGGGCAACTGAAGGACGCCCCGGCGGCAAGGCCGGACGAGGCGCGCCCGCAGGCTGGAGCCGGAGGCTCGGGAGCCAGCCATTCCGTCATGATAATCGGAGCGGCCGTCTTCGCCGGATTCGCAGTCCTCGCCGCCGCACTGATCGTGGCGGCGGTTCTAATCTTCAGGAAGAAAAAATGAGAAGCCACAGCTCCACCACTTCCAAAATGGCGAAAAGATATCTTGCTGTCCTGGCGGCATCTTGCGCATCCATCTGCATCCTCGCGCCGGAGCTGCGGGGACAGGACGGCAAGACGGTGCTCGCGGTGGTCGAATTCAAGGTGTCCGGCGGCGACAAGCCGCTTTCCGGCTGGTCGCTTGCGGAGGGCCTCGAAAATGCGATTTTCGCCAGGCAGCGCTACAGGATAGTGAACCGCAGCGCGATAGCGAAGGTCATCACGGAGCTCAAGTTCCAGTCCTCCGAGCTCGTCGACGACGCGCAGAAGGCCGGGAAGGTGGGGCAGATGCTCGGCGCCCAAATCCTCGTCGCGGGAGAGGCGGTGGTCGAGGGAGGCAGCATCGTCATTACCGCAAAGCTTATAGACGCCCGGGACAATCTGGGCGAGGTGAAGCTGGTCTCGAGCGCCGACGCTGCATATCCGGGGAGCCTGGACGCGCTTTATTCTCTGATTGCATACGAGCTGACCCTGCCGCCGGAAGAGTTCGGACAATATGGCCTGCTGAAGTTCAAGGAGAAGGACTACCTCCGCGCGCTGGTCTTCCTCAAGAAGGCGGTCGAGCTCAAGCCCGACCCGGAGCTTGCCGCAAAAATAGCGGAGGCGGAGAAGGGCGCCGAGGAGCAGAGAACCATCGACTCTCGGAGAAATTCATACCGGGCCGCAATGGCCGCGGGATGGACCAAGATCAAGGAGAAGCAGTGGAACGCCGCCGAGGACCTCTTCAAAAAGGCGCAGGCAGTTCCGGGATACGAAGACGACAAGGATGCAAGGTCCGGATTGGCGGCGGCCAAGGATGGCGCGGGGCTGCTCGGCAGGGAAGCCGCGGCGGAAAAGGCATACAGGGAGGCGATCGGTCGGGCCTCGACAGCCTTCGACAAGGCGAAAAAGCTTTCGGCGGATCCTAAAAACCAGGCCGAGACCGCCAGATTTAGCTCGGAGGCGATGGCCGTGCTGGAGGATTTCGCCCGGGAATACAGGCAGTTCCTGTCACCCGACAAACTCGCCGCCCTCAACGAGTTCATCTCGTCGGTCGAACTCTTCAGAAAAGGCTTCTACTCGGGACCGGAAAACGGGAGGGAATGGATCGTCCCAGAGATCGGAATGAAATTCAGACCCGTATCGAAAGGCGCGTTCATGATGGGAAATCCGGCGTCGGCATCGGAGGCGGAGGCGGAGGACAAGGCACACATCGTGAGGATCACGCGCGACTTCTGGATGGGCGAGGCAGAGACGACAATAGGCGAATTCATCTTCTTCCTCAAGGAATCAAAGGACGATGGGCACAATCTCCACATAGATTGGGACGACAAGGACTGCCCCGTCGAAAAAGGCCCCGCGATGAAGGGCGGCAAGGGTAACTTCTGGGGGAACAAGGACATGCCGGCCGTGGAGATAGCCTGGGACGCGGCCAGGCTCTTCTGCGAATGGCTCACCAACAAGGAGAGGACGGCGAAGCGCATCCCCGAAGGCTACGTCTACAGGCTGCCCACCGAGGCCGAATGGGAATACGCCTGCCGCGCGGGCGGCAAGGACGACCATTATTTCGCCAAGGACGAATCCCTCGAGATGCATGCATGGTTCAGGAGCAATTCAGGAGGCAGGACAAGACCTGTGTCCGAAACCAGCGCCAATCCATGGGGTTTGAGGGGAATGTATGGAAACGTCTGGGAGTGGTGCCTCGACGACTACGCACCATATCTCGAGGCGGAGGTCTCGGATCCCATCTGCAGGACAAGAAA
>CAZGJP010000372.1:0-2843 GCA_964526605.1 uncultured Lentisphaera sp. | reverse complement strand
CCCCCACTCTTTTCAAGCATAAGACGGCATCCGCGATCCGGCGCCGGTAGTGACTGGAGTTCAGCCGTGTGCTCTTCCGATCTAAGCCTGGCGGAGCACGAGGCGGTTCTGGCGGCCATTGAGAGCATAGCACGCATGGAGAAGACGACAGCGATGGAGATGATGCGCCAGGCACTGCGTGAAATTGTAAAAAATCAGTCGCAGAAACCTTCGCGCCGAAGGGAAATACTCTCCTCCGTAATGGCTTTCGCACCCAAGGCACCCCGAAGATTCGCTACGGTGGCCCAGCTTTCACGTTTTAAACGACAGCAGCGCGAATTCGACAAAATCCTAATGGAGCTGAATCTGGAGCTTCCAGAACGCATAGAGGCGAGGAATTCCATAGTTTCCCCAAATAGCATGATACGTGTCTTGGAAATGGAGACCTGAGATGACAAAGCGCACACTGTCAAAAGGCATTACACGTCCCCCGGAGGACTTTGCAAGCGCTCTTGCAAGTGAAGATCCGTTGTTTCAGAAATCAAAGCATCGCCCGGTTCCAAAATCCATTCGTTCCTGACCAAGCGTCTGCATCGCAAGCTCGGAACACAGTGATCAGGTTATCCCGCTTATTTCATGAAAAATTGAAAAATCGAAATTAACTGATCTTATTCACGGTGTTTATGAATTTGATTGAAAATTACAAAATGCAACTCGATGATTTTTCAATTGTTTCACCCGGAGGGCGAAGCCATTGCACCATATCCGCCTTGTTATCTGCAACTTGCAGTAGTTACTACAGCGTCGTCTTGATGCCTAGCGTCTACGGCACACTGGCTTCGTGAAATAACCGGGTTATCACGTTCAGCGCTTGCAGCGGCGTAGCTGAAAGCGAAGACTGGCCCGACATTCTGAGCCGAATGGCGCTAAGTTAAGGAGCACAAACAACCCACGCTGAAGCTGTGAACTCCAACAAAAGCACCTTAACTTAGCGCCATTCCATTCTGAGCCCGTATATATTCTTGTTTTTTTTCCGACGGCGAAGCCGTGGAGGGACGCGGTTCCGCGTCCGTGCAGTTTGCGAGCTCCGAGCGCAAAGATCCCGAAAAGAAATGGCGATCCAGCTGCTGAAATAGATCCAAAGCCTTCCTCCGTAGTCTGAAATCTCGCCCCTCCACTTTTTCAGAAAATGCTACCTTAAGGTAGTCGAAGATATCCCGTTTTGGGTTATCGTGGTCGGGAGATTAGCTTAATTCAAACAACATGGAGGAAGGCAGTGAAAAAAATGGAATATCATAAAGCGTTAAAAATCCTAGTGGAATTCCTACAAAAGGAATATCCAGATTTTTCGAAACATCCTGAATTCATGGCATGTGTAACTCACTTTTTACAGACACCTCAAATTTGTCCTCCATGCATGAGCAAGGAAATCTATCAGAAATCTATAGGAGTGTTCGTAAAAAGGAAACACAAAGGAAAAAAAGGGTGACTATTGCGCAAGCTTTTCGCGATGCTTCTCAAGAAATCGCTGGTCTGGACAGAATCGTTTTGGCAGAGATATTTTGCTTCCCTCGAATGATATAAACTGTTCCCGAAATGCCTTGTTGCTGTAATGTTCCTTCAGATAAGGGCTAAAAATCATCCTGTAGTTCTCGTCAAAAGAAATCAAATGCCTGTCGAATGCCGCATCATATGTGGCGGCAAGACAAAGTCCATTCGCTGGATTGAGCCGATTTTCCCTGTCTTCAGACCAACCGACGATATGGCTTGCACGTAACACATCAGGAAGATTCAACCCTGAAATGCAGCATTGTGTATCGTATGTAGCAAGAATCATTTTTCGGAAAAAGTTCTGGTTCACGCGCGTCGCTATTTCTCTGAGAGCTTCTTTTCATTCCTTGGACGAAAAATCTATATCCTGATTTTCCAGCAGATACTTGATGGATCTGATTTTCTTTTTGCTCAACTGCTTTGATAGTTCAGCAGCTTCTACCTGAGGGGTGTTGTAGACGCTCCATAAGCTCTGTTCATGGCTACTTAGGATCAGAAATTCGATATAGCTTTTCAATGCGGCAGAACAGTATCGGTCGCGCCAGTAGCTTACTGGCTTTTCACCACCAAATATTCCTTTTTCACCCAGATTCTGCTGTTCAATAATATACTCATAGAGCTCAGTTAGACGATCAACTGATCGGATATTCCATATATCTGAGCAATCCTGAAATATGCTCGTTCCTTTTTTCAAAATGGGACAGAGCAGATCAAGTGCGCGAACATACGAAGAAGCCTTTCCACTCCCTTCGATGTTTTGTTCGTTCATGCATTTCGAATAAAGATCTCTTGTGCCAGACATTAGAATATTCTCCAAGCGTTGTCGCTCTTTAAATTATCCCTGTATATCTTAATAAGCTCCCAATCATCCAGGCTTCGGTAGTAATCATCAAATTCTTGCTTTGTCCAATGCGGCGGCCTTGGGCAACCATATTTACAAAATATGATCATCTTGTCACGTGTTTTCTTTGACATTGGCGAATGCCCTTGTTTTTGAGGGCAAATTGTAAAGTATAGGATAATAGTTTTCTCTTTGATTATCATTGCCTAAAACTGTTGGATCGGTGATATTCTAAGTAGGGTAATGTTTCATCGTGAAGTCGTCTAATAAATAAATCACTCTTGACATTTAGCTTAATACGATCGCTCTCCGCAAGATGCTTCGAGATGATGATTTGTCCTGTATTGTCAAAACTTATCAGTCCGGTATCTAACAGGGTGTCAAAATTAGGAACAAGAAGAAGTCCATTGAAAGGATCCAGTTTTTCATTAAGGTCAGAAGACTTCCATGGTTTTATGTGTGAAGCTTTCAA
>CAZGJP010000371.1:0-2846 GCA_964526605.1 uncultured Lentisphaera sp. | reverse complement strand
TTATTCTGTCGCCATCCTTGAGGAGGGTGACTTCGTTTGGTTCAAGTTTCTCATCGTTCAGAAATGTGCCGTTGGAGGAGCCAAGATCAATTATCACGAAGTTGCCGTTGTCGTCGCGCTCCACGCCGAAGTGCTCGCGGCTCACGAGGGAGTCCTTGACTATCTGGAAGTCCACATGGTCTTCGCGTCCGAATATGGCCATCTTCCCTTCGGGGAGCTTGAAGAACTTCCTGGCGCCTTTTTCTACGTATGAGATGTAGGGCATCTTCTCAGCGCGGAGATTTTTTGATTTTTCCGGACCGTATGCACGCGGAGCAGACATTCATGGTCTTCGTGCCGGAGCCGGTCATAACCCTGACGCTCTGTATGTTCGCGTTGAATATCCTTTTGTTGTTCTTCACCACGTGGGTTCCGATGCCGCCCTTCTTCTTGGGCATACCTCTGCGTGTGATGGTTCCGCCTACGACTCTGGCCTTCCCGCATATCTCGCATGCCTTGCTCATGGACTCACCTTCCTTTTGTATTTGATGATTTCATGATTTAATGATTTAATGATTTGGTGGGTTGGCCGGGATTCGAACCCGGGACCCCCTGCTTAAAAGGCAGGTGCATCTACCGCTGAGCTACCAACCCGAATGGACCGGACTCGACATCCAGCCACGAAAATCAAAAGGGATGTAAAATAGCAGCGCTTCGGCGAAAATCAAGCGAGTCAGTTGCAGAAGCAGCACTAGTAAGTCGTGAACTCCAACAGATAATCCGTTACTACGCGCGGGATTTCCGTCCCCGTTGGAGTTCAACACTTCAGTGTTGCGCCTTTAATCCCCGCGCAAACATTCTTTGCGCCGGGAACCCGTCTTCGCCCCAGGCGCGTCTCGCCTCGGGGCTACGCCGTGGCATGCGGCGCAAAGTACTTGGCCAGACGGCGCAAGGCACTTGCTTAAGCCCGGGACGCGCATGACGCTGGGGGTCAGACTTTGTTCGAGATGAAGGTTCCGGCGGGGGTCTTGCTTCTATGGAATTTCCCCGACGAGAGGAGTTTTTCTATGATTTCCGCGGCCTGCTCCGGGGAGAGCGAGAACAATCTGGCTATTTCCTGTTCGGTGCATGGGCGGCGGGAAAGCATCTGGACTATGGAGTCTTCGATCTCGGCATGTGGCCTTGCGATTTTCGCAGGCTGCTGGTTTCTCGCGACGACTTCGACTTCCGCCGATGGGGATAGTGCCGTCCTGAATTTGGCGATGGTTTCCGTGCCTGGTTTTTCTATCCATTTCTCCATTCCGGGCCTGTCGAGGCCGTTGAGCTGGATCTTTTCGGGTTTTATCTCCGCGACGATCTCCGCGAATTTCGCGATGGATGCGTCGCTGTCGTTGAGTCCCGGGACGACGAATATTTCCAGCCACATCGGGCATTTGTTCCTCTCTCTGAAGCTCTTTATGGAGGAGACGAGCTGGTCGAGGGAGAGACCTGGTGCCGGGCGGTTTATCTTCTGGAAGCTTTCTTCGTCGGACGCATCGAGCGAGGGGATGATTATGTCAAGTCCGGCCAGTTCCTCCGGGATGCCGTCGTTTCCGATCAGTATTCCGTTGGTGATGAGGCAAATCTTCTGTGCGGGATGCTTTTTCTTGAGCCATCTTATAAGCTCTCCTATTCTGGAGTAGAGGGTCGGCTCTCCTGCGCCGGAGAAGGTCACGAAGTCTATTTCCGGCTTTGCGGAGAGAAATTCGTCGAGTTCGGATTCGATCTCATCGAGAGGGAAGAATTCCTCCCTTCCGCAGGTCTTCTCGGTAGTCGGGCCGGCCTCGCAGTATATGCATTCGAGGGGGCATGTCTTCGGGGGGACGAGGTCCACGCCGAGGGATCTGCCAAGCCGTCTGGACATCACCGGTCCGAAGACGTATTTGAATCTGCCGCCGTGTCTTGCCGCCAACATGTTTTTTGTTTTCCTTTGTTCGCGAGTGTATATTAGTCGTTTTGCTTATCTTTTCAATTCCGGGCCTGTATTTTCGGATGAACTGGTATCACATATACGTCTTTGTGTTCTTCTTCGCGGCCGTGCTCTGTCTGGTGCTCACTCCTGCGTTCATGAAGTTGGCATCGAAGACGGGGTTCTACGACATGCCCAAGGGGCAGGACCACAAGCGGCACAAGGAGCCGACGCCGCTTCTCGGCGGTCTTGCGATGTTCGTGTCGTGGTCGCTCTGCCTGACGGCATGCGTGGCGATGTCGAGGTCTGGGATGCTTGGGGGGCTCGAGGGTGCGGTCAAGTCCAATCTCGGCGGGGTGCTTGCCGTGTCGAGCAATCTTTTCTTCATCGGGCTGGGCGCGCTGCTGGGAGTCCTGCTCGGCTTATACGACGACAAGTGGAACATGAGGGCGGCGACGAAGCTGGCGGGGCAGATAGCCATAGCGATGATCGCGGTGACATGGGGCGGGGTGCGCATATCGCTGTTCCTCCCATACCCAGCGCTATCATGGGGCTTGTCGGTGTTTTGGATTATCGCAATCATGAATGCGGTAAATTTCTTCGACAACATGGACGGGCTGGCGGTGGGGGTTGCGACCGTTGCGTTCTGTCTTTTCTCCCTTGCGGCGGCGGCGAGCGGTCAGTATTTCGTGGCGGCTCTCGGGGCCGCGACCGCCGGGACCTCGGTCGGCTTCTGGTTCTACAACCATCATCCGGCGCAGATATTCATGGGGGACTCCGGGAGCCATCTCCTTGGCTATCTGATAGCGGTGATGGGTATGCTTGTGACATACTACAATCCGACGCAGAGCCTGACCAAGTTCTCCATCCTCGTCCCCCTTTTCATATTGGCGATACCCATATTCGATCTCTTTGCGGT
>CAZGJP010000370.1:0-2848 GCA_964526605.1 uncultured Lentisphaera sp. | reverse complement strand
CGTCCGGCAGTTCCTCGCCCTGGAGAGGACCGCTCATGGCGAAGAGCCCTATAAGCCCCTTCTTGTGGAGGCTCTCCAGCATCTCCATCTGCTCGGCCGTGTATGGATGGTGGTCCTCGTATCTGGCCAGGCTGTAGCCCTTCTCGGAGAGCGCCGCCAGGTCGGAGGGCAGGTCCGGTATCGTGCTGATCGGCACGTCGGCCATGTATATGTCGCCGGGCTCGGGGAACTGCTTCATCAGAGGCTGCAAGCCCTGGTGGTAGTTCACGAAAACGAACTCGTAGTCGGCTCCGTATCTGAACGGCTGCTCGTTCTCCGCCGCGTGATTGGCAAGGGCGTGCGCGTAGAAGGTCGCGCTCGATATCGTGTCCAGATCCGCACCAGACTCGCCCATGTCGCGCAACTGCACGAGATCCCGGGCGGCCTCTTCGCCGCCAGCCAGGGCGGCGATCTTCGCGAAAGCCTCGGACTCGCTCAGCGCGGCGCCGTCCTCGTCGTGGAGATTGGCGAGGAGATCCGACATGAAGGCGGAAAATCCACCCCCCTCGTAGGCCGCGGAGGAGCGGAACATGCCCATGAACTCGCTCTGTCCCTCCCTCTCGAGCCTGGTCGCGGCCCTCCGCCTTGCGGCGGGGCCGAACGGTATGTCGAATTCAGGGAAGCGCTCCACCAGCATCGCCTCGTCGAAACTGGCGTAGTCGCGGGGATTGTCGGGCTTCTCCGGATTCGCGCAGTCACGCAGAAGCCTCGATGCGATTATCTTGCGGGAGGCGTTGAACAACGGCGAGGAGTCGTCAGCATCCGAAAGTATCTTCCTCAGCACCAGCCCGCTCTTCTTGTCCGTGTGGAATACCCCGTCCCACCATTTCGCGCTGAGGGTGTTTATCTCCGACAGCATGGCGACGGTCTGCCTCAAGGTGCCGCCTGTCCCGTGGATCACGATGTAGACCTTTCTGTGCTTCATGCCGATAAGCTATGCCGCGAAGGCATGTTTTCAAACCGCCCGTGAGAGGATATCGTTTTATTTCCATTTTGGAAATGCTAGCGAGGAAAGAAGAGTCATTCCATATTTTGCACCACTAATAGACACTAACCCATCTCTATTTTTTTTCTCTCACAAAGCCACAAAACCACGAAGATGGAGAATGAAACTTGCTTGTCCTGGAAGGACAATGATTGGTCGCCAGACAGACGGACAAACTTCAAATTTGCCCGTCTGCCTGCGTCCAATCCCATTGTCTTTCCCTGTGAATGTGAAAGACAATGGCAAGCTTCATCTCGGGCAATTTTGTGTTTCCTTCAGCCAATTTTTTGCAAGCTGAGTTTATTAACCATTAGTGTCAATTAGTGGTGAAAATCTTTCTTGCCTTCATTTCCTCTTTGCAAAAACCGCTCCGGAAGATAATATGAATGTCCATGGAAAAGAATGACGAACAGATAAGCACCGTCGAGCATTCCCTGCGCGGAGACATCAGCAGGCTCGTATTCACCAGCGAGGACAGCGACTACTCCGTCATACGGATAAAAGGCGCCGACGGAGTCGAGCACACCGCCGTGGGCCCCTTCTCCGGAGCCTTCGAGGGGCAGAGCGTGGAAATGAGCGGCGTATGGGAGAAACACAAGGAGTTCGGACGCCAGTTCAGGGCGCGATCGGTCAAGTTCACACTGCCCAAGAACCCGGAGGGAATTAAAAAGTATCTCGGCTCCGGCCTCATCCCGGGCATCGGCGAGAAGCTGGCCGAGTGCATCGTGAACCACTTCGGCGCAAGAACCCTGGATATACTCGACAACTACTCGTCACGCCTCCTCGAAATCCCAGGCCTCGGGAAAAAACGACTCGCCATGGTCCGCGACGCATGGCGTGACAACTCCGCCAAGCGCGAGATATTCATCTTCCTGCAGAGCCTCGGAATAAGCCTCGCATACGCGCAGAAGATATTCAGATTCTACGGCGAAAAGACGGCGGCGGTCGTCAAGGAGAATCCATACCGCCTCGCCGACGACATACAGGGAATCGGATTCGTCATGGCCGACAGGATTGCCTCCAGCCTCGGCATCGGCAGCACAAACATATTCAGGCTCTCCTCTGGAGCGGCCTTCTGCATGAAAAGACTCTCAGAGGAGGGACACGTGTGCTACCCCGAGGATAAACTGCTTGAATACGCCGTCGAAATCCTCGGAGTGGACGAGGGAAACGCCAAGGCCGGCCTCGCCGAGGCCGTCTCCGGCGGACTCCTCTCCCGCCTCCAGACCCCGCCAGACTGCGAATTCCGCAGCGCGCTATACCTTGCCCAGCTCGAATCCGCGGAGAGAGGCGCGGCCAGAGCCATACGGCGCATAGCCTCCGCCTCCAAGCACAGGGGCGCGGCCATGCTATCCGTGAACTCCCCTCCCCATATCCACCTCAACGAACTCCAGCGGCGCGCGGTCGAGGGCGCCGCAAGGCATCCATTCAGCGTCATAACCGGCGGACCAGGCGTCGGCAAGACCACTGTGGTGAGCGAAATAGTCCGGCTTGCGAAAATCGCAAGGCTGCGGGTGGCTCTATGCGCCCCGACGGGCAGGGCGGCCAAGCGCATGAGCGAGGCGTGCCGGCATTCCGCCATGACAATACACAGGCTCCTCAAGTGGGAGCCGGAGAAGCACAATTTCGTCTACAACGAGCACAGGCCGTTGAACTGCGATCTGATAGTGGTCGACGAGGTTTCAATGCTGGACGTCCAGCTCTCGCATTATCTCCTCCGCGCAATCGCGTCGGAAAGCACCGTGGTCATGGTCGGCGACTCCGACCAGCTTCCTTCGGTAGGGCCGGGAAGCGTCCTCGCCGACATCATCTCATCTGGGATAG
>CAZGJP010000369.1:0-2854 GCA_964526605.1 uncultured Lentisphaera sp. | reverse complement strand
GCTCTTCCGGTGAATCCGTTGACGACTTTTACGCCGTTGTTTCTTTCTGCATGGGCGGTTCTGATCATGCGCTCCGCCGCGCGTCTTCTGACTCCTTCCGGGTCTCCGTCGCCCCATATTTCAGGTGGGAGTATGCTTTTGTGCCGGATGTCTATGTTGTCGCATACGGCCTGTCCGACGAGGTGTGATGATATTGCGAACACCTTGAGTCCGTGGTCTGCGAGCAAGGTTTTCTTTTCGGCGCAGTATTTTCTGTCGGCCTTTTCGACCTCGAAGTGGTCGCCCCAGCATGCGAGTTCGAGTCCGTCGTAGCCCCATTCCTTGGCCTTTTTGGCGAGGGTTTCGAGTTTCAGGTCGGCCCACTGTCCTGTGAAGAGGGTCACTGGTCTCATGTTCAGCCTCCGGTTGTTGTTGGTGATGTCCTGGGACAGTCAAAATAGTTCATGGAAGTATAAAATCAAGATATGGAAGTCGCAGGCTGGAAAAGGGGGGTGGAGCGTGTAGCTTATCCAGGCTGCCGGAATTCCGTTCCGCCGCCGGTGGGCCTGCCATCGCATCGATTGGGGGACATTCAACTGGGAAAAAAGGGGGTCGAACGATGAAACGTCCTGTGAGTCTTGCAATTGCCCTTGTTGTGGCGCTGTTTCTGTTTCCGTCGCTTCTGTTGTGTGCGGAGGACAAGGAGGTTGACTCGATTCTCGATGTGCGTGCCAAGGCCATTGAGAAGGCGAACGAGGATGCGGTCAAGAAACTGGAGAAAGTGATGACTTCGAGGACCAAGAAGGGCGACCTCGATGCAGCGATCAGGATAAAGGCCCTTATTGGGGAGATCAAGGGGAAGGGGGAGGGGGATGGAGCGCAGGTGGAAGGCGATCCTTTCGGGAAGGAGGGTGGAGGTGCCGGCGCGAGGAAACAGATTGAGAAGAGCTATCTTGAATTCACCGGGTGTTTGATAGAGAACGACCTGGATGCCGCATACGAGTATCTTGATCCGAGGGCGAGGCAGGCTGTGGCGCCCGACGCTCTCAAGGGTGTTCTCGGCATGATGGCTGGGATGATGCGGATTGCACAGCTGCGCAAGAACGACGTGAAGGTGAAGGATGTGGTCGTGGGGATGAAAGGCAACGAGGCGAAGGTCACGCCTGCGTTCAGGATTGGTCTCAACTGGGAAGACCAGAAGGATTCCTACTGGGTTGAGCGTGGAGGGAAATGGTATCTGGGGGACGAGAAGGAGCTTGCCAGCTTCAAATAGAGTCTGCGATGAACTGCGCTATCTGCTCGACCATGTGCGTCGGGTGTATGTCCTTGATAGCCGGGGAATTGAGTTCCTGCCTGTAGTATGATCGCCAGTTGTGCTGTTCTCTGACGAATGATGAGAGGTCGATCACCTTGTCGATCGCGAAGTCCTGTCTGGTGTTCGTCTTCATCTCCCTTGCGAGCTCCTCCTCGATTTGGTTTTCGGTTTCGAGGGGTATGGGGGTGCATATGACGATGTTGCGGACGGAGCGGTTCGCCCTTGCGGTCTGCAGTGCTGCGCATATGATTCTGCTCTGGGTTCTTGCCGATACGCCCCTGCGGATGTCGAGGGAGGAAGGTATGAGCAGTATCCTGCTGGCGTTCGTCGTTGCGAGTTTCGCGATGACGTCCGGGAGCCCTCTGAGCATCGAGGATCCGCTTCCGGCGTCGGGCCATGGGATGAATTCGATCGGGGTCTTTTTCCCGATGCTGCTGCGAAGGTGTTTGGAGAATGGGTCCTTCCCGGTTCCGAATTCGTCCGAGACGACCACGGTCTTTCCTCCTCCTATTATCTCGTCTGCGATTGAGCTGGCGAAGGACCATGAGCGTTTTTCCGCCAGTGTCGGGCGATGCAGGATGGGGACTATCCTGCGGCCTCTGGAGTCCCTGAGGGTCGCCCCGTCTTCGCAGAGTAGCTCGGGGCATTTGCCCAGGGGGATGAAGGATGCGTTTTCCTCCACGATGTCGAGAGGGGGGATGGAGAGCGAGAATCTGATGTGGAGCGGGTCTGCGGCGAGTTTGCTCCCATCGAGGGGGAATTGTCTGACGATGCTTTCGGGGGGGGAGTAGATTTCGTCGCCGAGAGCCTTGTCTGGGAGCGATATCCATTCGGAGGATTTCGGGAAGAGGCTGTTTTCCGGGACGGAGCTTGTCCTTAGCTGCGCCCTGAGGCTGTTTGGGACAAGGGAGTAGATTACGGACTGCATGCCGAGCCTTTCGTCGTCGAAGATGAAGATTGGGATGTTCATGTCCATCTCGATTTCCGGCTCGATCACGTCGTTGGATTTTCGGATCTTGGCGAGGCTGATTTTTCTTTCGGCGGTGTAGGCGCCTGGCTGCTCGTATCGTATTGTGATCTCCGGTTCGCTTCCGTCTTCGGCGAGGAACTGTATCCATGGTTCGTTTTTGACGAGGATGGGGCCGGATTCCCAATCGGGCGAGATGTCGAGGCCGGTCTCGAGGAGACGGCATTCGTAGAGGTCCATGCTCCGAGTCCGGTCGGAGAAAATTCTCCCCATCAGTCTTGCCTTTACGATGGGGATGCTTGTTCCCTCGCTGTCGCTGCATGATTTTATCGACGCCTTTGGTGGGACGGTGAAGTCCGTATCTTTGAGGATGGAGAATTCGTGGTCTCCCGGTTTTTTCCATGCGGCCTCTGCGAAATCTGATTTTTCCCCGATCTGGGCGTAGAATCTGAAGGTGTATTTCCCCGGGAGGAGGTGGATTGTTCCGGATTGCGTCCATCCGTCGCTTCCCGGGTGTATGAACGGCCATGAGACTACCGTGGCGTCGTCTATGGTGATTATCGAGTGCGCTTCGGAGTTGACGGCGAACTGGT
>CAZGJP010000368.1:0-2862 GCA_964526605.1 uncultured Lentisphaera sp. | reverse complement strand
AAAACTTGGGAATAGAGTTCCTGCTACCGTTTTCTTCCAGAGAGCTTTCCTTTTCATCCTGCCGCCTCCGTTTTTTCTCTTTTTTTCGAGAACCTTAGGTTAACGGTCCGTACAGTATCCTTGAAAAAAATATAAGTCAAGTTAAATTCGTGAAAAAAATCTGTTTTCTTTGAAGTGGTGGGGGATTATCGAGTGTAAGATACTTGTGGAGCGAATGCGGCATAACCCAAGGAGACGATTTGATGTCATTCAAGTTCAATTGTCCGAAATGCAGACGGAGGCTCGATGTTGACGACGGGATGAGGGGGAAGCGTCTTGAGTGTCCGGTCTGCGGTGTTTTTTTTACGATTCCGGTTTTGCGGAAGCCGCGCGGGGGCGGCTCGGCTGTATTCTGGATTGTTTTTCTGCTTGCGATTTTCGCAGGTGGATATTTTCTCCTCACAAAGAGCGGCAAACGAAGTCAAGAAAACGTGAAGACAGCTGATTACGATGCGGAGGTATCTCCTGATGAAAGCCGCCGCACTGGTGTAATGGCAGCATCGGAAGAAGCAAGAGCGGCACAAAAAGACGAACTGCCGCAGGCTCCGGTTCGTGGCGATTCGAGCGGAAGCGAAGACGTGAATGAGATAAAGCTTGGAGTCCAGGACGAGAAAGTCGGTGCTGGAGATGCTCTTCTCGATTCGGGAAAAGAAGCTGTTGAAATTTCGCAAAAATCAGTTTCGGAAGCTGCGAGACAATATCTCTGGATAGAGGCCGAAGACGCTGGCTTGATCGAGCCGTCGTTCGAGGTGGATTACGATGAGGAATGTTCTGGGGGGAAGTTCCTGTCGCATCCCGAGGACAGCGGCTCGTCCTGGGCGAAGAACAAGGAGGATGGCAGGGATGTCCCCTGTGGAGTGGGCAGGGCGGATTACTCGATTGAAATTCCGTCCGATGGGGAGTGGTTTTTCTGGGGGAGAGTCAAGTGGGAGACAGGTTGCAGCGACTGCTTCGGGGTTTTCGTGGACGATGCCAAGCCTCTTCGCCGGAGGGATGTGTTCATCGCCCATGGGTTCGACCTCGAGATGCTGGGGAAGGACAATACGCTCGATACCTGGCACTGGATATCGTCGCAAGTCTTTGACCTGAAGGCCGGGCGACACGTGCTGTCTCTGAGGAATCACGATGATGGTTCGCATATTGATCGGATTCTGCTGACGAACGATGCTTTTTTTCGTCCGCAGGGGCTTGGTGACTGCCATCTGCGGCGCGGGGCGGATTTTTCGGAACGGATACACAAGGGGGAGAATTTTTACCTTGCATGGTTCATTGACATGAATGTGAAGAGTGGAAAGTGGCTGGCGATGAAGGACAGGCTGTTCCCGGACGAGAAGGATCCGGAGATGCGCGCACTGATTCTGGATGGGGAGGATTGGTGGAAGGACTACCAGTTTATGTTTTTGCTTGACCCGCCTGCGTCAGGTCGCGCCGGCGCAGTTTTTTATTATAAAGACGAGAAGAATTTTTATGAGCTTGCCTTCGAGGGGGGAAATGTGGATCTCTCGAAGATCGTTGATGGAGAGAGAACGTCGTTTGGCAGAAAATCCCTTTTTTTTGAAAATCAAGAGAGAAAATTGAGGAAGGCAAATGACAAGAGGCAGTTGCGGGCGACGATAAACAGATTTAAAGAGCAAATTCAGGTCTACATTGATGGAGCAAAATTCTTCGATGTGAAAGACGAAAGTCTGCATGCAGGGCGGGCGGGCTTTTTCTCTGAGCGGGCGAAAGGTTTTGCGATTGATGATTTTGAAATTGCCTCCCTCGGTGGATCGTCGAAAGCTGTAACCAACGAGCGGATCGAATGGTTCTGCAACAGGAAGGTGCGGGTCTTCAATTCGGTTCTCGACAGTTTTGGCGCTACGGGAGGTTTTCATCCGGGCGACTACCGCGACAAGCGGGATGAGGCGCATCTTGCCGCCTTGCAGAAGAGCATCGGCGGGAGGGATGTCGGGAAGGAGGCGAAGCTCCTGGACTGGCTCTGGCTGACATTCGACTCCGGTGTCTTCCGGGAGAAGCACGGTCTTTCAAAAGGCGCTGGATACATCGTCGCGCAGTCTCTCGACGAGGAGAAAGAGGCGTTTCTGTGGATGCCTGTTGTTTTGCATGGGGACTGGGATTTCGAGTTCAAGGCGGCTGGCGAAGCGAAGGAATTCAATCTCCATCTGATCGATGCCGGAGGGAATCCGGACAAGTCATGGAGAAAAGCCATTCCCGTGGCGGAAGCGTTGAAATCTGGAGAGGGCGCTGTCGCGGAGCAATGGACCAGGCTCCGTTTATCAAAGCGGTCTGGCTCGGCGGTCTTGTCGAGGAATGGCGTGAAGATTTCGGATTCCGGTGAAATCCCGGATAGGGAGTTGCGCCTGGCGCTTTCGATGAAGGCTGGAACAGTCTTTGTAGACACGGTTTCTGCAAGCCTCCGTCCCAGTTTGTTCCACGATTTCAAATACAACACGCCATGGGGACTTGCGCTCTCGGACTGGAGCCTGCACTGCGTGGACAGGATCAAGCATGGAGGAGGATACTACAACTACCTGATCTTGTCGCCCGAGAAGAAGTCCAGATCGAAGCATGCGAAAATAACAACAAAGAGATTGTTCTCCGGAGATTTTGCGGCGATGGTTGAACTCGACCTCGAAGATAGCTCCGACGGCGAGCCGTTCAGGGCTCTGTCGCTCGGTTTCGCCGACGAAAAGGGGGCCGAGGAGAAAATCCTTTTGAGCAGGGAAGCCGCAGTCAGGTTCGACAAAGTGAAGAAGGGCAATATTGCGAAATTGAATAATTTTTCAACGGAAAGGCGGCGGATGACGCAGCTTTTTCTGTCTG
>CAZGJP010000367.1:0-2866 GCA_964526605.1 uncultured Lentisphaera sp. | reverse complement strand
ACGGGGGATTCCGCGGAAGAACCCGCTCCAGCGACATATAATACAGATTCTTCGCATTGTCAGTTCTCGCATCGCTCGGAGCTCAAGTGGGTGCATCGCGAATCTCGGCCTTCGTAAGGAAATTCGATGGCAGCAGCCCCGGATTCATCGAAAGCTATTGTCTGGCCGGGGTCCACCAGCTCCTTGCTTTTGTCGCTTTGCCAGGGAAACTCAGGACTCTGGCATTGAAGGCTGGACGACTAGCCAGGACGCTCGCCGGGAAGCAGGCCGTTAACTTCGTCCGGCGTCTTGAAGATTTCAGGTCCGCCGACGGAGGATACAACCAGAATGCCATTGCTTCCGAACATGGCAGCGCCTATGCCGCATTGCTGGCCTGCCAGGCCTACGATAGTGTTGCGATGAAGATCCCGGACGAGGAGAAGATTCCGGCCAGCCTGCTGAAACTCAGGGCGTCCGACGGCGCCTTCGCGAACCAGCCGGGCATGGAGCATGGAACAACTACAGCGACTTCGGCCGCCGCCACAGTCATGCTCCGGATGGGGCTGGAGCCGGAAGCCAAGCTCGCGGGATGGCTTCTGGACCAGCGCCTCCCTTGCGGAGGATTCAGGGCGAATCCGGCCGCCCCGGTCGCCGACATCCTTTCGACGGCGAGCGCCGTCTTCGCGCTGAAAAAGATGGGGCACAGGTTCAAAAAGCGGCGGCGCACGGTTGAATTCATCGAGAGCCACTGGGATGCCTCGGGCGGATTCTTCGGCTCGGTCTTCGACAAGGATTGCGACTGTGAATACACGTTCTACGCCCTCCTTGCCATCGCCTGTCTGGAGGACTAGAGCATGGAATTCAATGCAAAATCGCTCGACGCCTGCATCTCCAGGCTCGAAGGCGGATTGATCGCGGAGATGGATTCTGCATCATGCTGGCGCGGCAGACTCTCATCCAGCGCCCTTTCCACAGCAGTTGCGATTTTCGCACTCTCGCTCGTGGATTCCGGAAAATATTCCACCCTGATCCGCAAGGGGGCGGAATGGCTGGTCGCAAACGTGAACCGCGATGGAGGCTGGGGCGACACCCCGGACAGCCCGAGCAACATGAGCACAAGCATCCTCGTCTGGTGCGCCCTCTCTCCTCTCGAAAAAAATGAGCATTATCGTCTTGCGGCGAGAAATGCGGAGAAATATATAAGCGGAATGACAGGCTCCGTCTCGCCGGAGGATATCTCGAGGAGCATACTCGGGCACTACGGAAATGACAGGACCTTCTCGGTTCCGATACTGACCATGTGCGCCCTTGCCGGAAGACTCGGGGATGACGGCTCGGAATGGAATCATGTGCTGCAGCTCCCCTTCGAACTTTCAGTCCTGCCAAGGAGTTTTTTCCGCATTGTCGGACTGCCGGTCGTCAGCTACGCCCTGCCGGCTCTTGTCTCCATGGGAATCCTCAGGCACAGGAAGACGCGCGGAGGCAATCCTGTCATGAGGCTGATCAGGAATCTCGCGTCCGAAAAGGCCCTCGATGTCCTCAGGAGCACGCTCCCGTCCTCCGGCGGCTTTCTCGAGGCCGTTCCGCTCACAGGATTCGTGACGATGTCGCTGGTCGCCGCAGGATGCAAGGACGAGAACCTCATAGGGCCATGCTCGAACTTCCTGGAAAGCTCTTTCCGGGAGGATGGCAGTTGCCCGATAGACAGCGACCTGGCCACCTGGCTCACTTCGCTCTCCGTCAAAGCCCTCGGGAAGGAATCCCTGGGACCTCAAAGAGCCGACGGCATCCGAAGATGGCTTCTCTCGCAGCAATTCAAGTCAATCCATCCATTCACCGGCGCCGCCCCGGGCGGATGGGCCTGGACCGATCTGCCCGGCGGGGTTCCCGACGCCGACGACAGCTCATCCGCATTGATAGCGTTGAAACTGCTCGACAGCTCCTGCGACCTTGAAGCGATCTCCTCCGGAATCGAATGGCTTGTCGCTCTGCAGAACCGCGACGGGGGGATTCCCACTTTCTGCAAGGGATGGGGCAGACTGCCTTTCGACAGAAGCTGTCCGGAGATAACAGCCCACACAATCGAGGCATTCTCAAAGTGGAGACATGATGTCGGAGCGGATATGGGGAAAAAAATGGACGCGGCGGCCGCCCGCGCCATCGAATATCTGCGAAATTCGCAGCGCTCCGACGGCGCATGGATTCCTCTCTGGTTTGGAAACCAGTCCTCCGGGAAGAAGCAAAATCCCGTTTATGGCACAAGCAGAGTCCTCGTCGGATTGAACTCGTTGAAGAAGTTAAATCCATCAACGGCCAGGATGCTCAGCCGCGCGGCGGAATGGCTCTTGAAGGCGCAGAACCCCGATGGCGGCTGGGGCGGAGACATCGGCCTGCCGACAAGCATCGAGGAGACCGCGCTTGCCGTTCATGCTCTTTCCTCATCTCAGATCAGCAATCCCGAACTTCAATCCTCACTTCAAAAAGGCGTGTCGAAGCTTCTCGAACTGATCGGGCCGCACAAAATTCCTCTGCCATCCCCTATCGGACTCTATTTCTCCTCACTCTGGTATTCCGAACGCCTCTACCCCCTGATTTTCACCTTGTCCGCCTTAAAGTCATGCAAAAGAAATCAAGCATTTTATCATAGCGCCGATTTCACTCGTTCTTCCCTTGAAAACTAGGCGACCTTGTATATAGTTGCTTCTCTAAAGTGATGGGTAACATATCAATGGACAAAAAAAGCCTGAGCGAACGCGACATCTGCACGAAGTTCATCACGCCCGCCCTTAAAAATGCCGGATGGGACATTGACACTCAGGTGCGCGAAGAAGTTTATTTCACAAAGGGCCGGGTGATAGTCCGCGGTAAGATGGTCACAAGGGGCAAG
>CAZGJP010000366.1:0-2869 GCA_964526605.1 uncultured Lentisphaera sp. | reverse complement strand
TTGGTAATTTTTTACAAGTCAGAAACATTTGGGGGGGTTTTTCGGCACGAACAATGCGTCTCCCATGGAATCCTGCAGAAGATTCCTACCCTGCGGCGCCGACATGAAACGCATAGCGTGTACCATCATCAGCGCGCGGCGCGGCAACCAGTGGTTGACATACGCATCAAAATCCGGATCGGGAGTCCTCACATCGAGCGCTGAAGGAAAGTCCGAATACAGCTTCTCGGAATCAGCCAATGCCTTTTCGAAGCCTCCGGGCACCAGATACTTGCAAGCTATTGCCTGAATATCCTTGGCCTCCCGGGCTGGCCCAATCGCAAAGGTGGTAGCAAACTCCCCACCCGATTCAAGTTCGCGGTCGAACTGAAAAATTCCTGCCTGAGCAGAATCGGCATCTGCCCAAGTGTCTGGTCTCGGCAGTTGCGGATGCTTCAATGCATCAGGAGAAGCCTGCGTGCCATGCCCGGTAAAATCGTCAACACTGAACATGTACCCTTGTGGATCTATGTCGGCAAGCACAAACGTTGTCTTCCAGCCCTCCAGCAGCGCGTAGTAGTCCTGATAATTGACATAGTATGGGAAGAACTGGAATAGCATCATCCGCGTCTCAGGATCGTAAGACGCGGTCTGTCGAAACCAGGAGAGCTTCCCGACCGGAAAATAGCTGAAAAGCGACAGCACTCGCCTATGGGCGGAACAGTTGCGCACCTTAACGCACCACAGCTCGACCAAATTGTCTGGAGGAATCACAGCTTTAACTTCGCATTCGAGGCCGTCAAGCAATACTGTCCATGATAGGTCAGCCTTTCCGGCCGAAAATAGAAAGCCGTCCAAAGAGGCGCGTATCGGCCCTGGTGGGACCGTCCAGATCCGTCCGTTCTCGTTGTCTCGTAAATAGAACGTGCGCAACGGTTCGGAGTATTGAGTAAGGTCCGGCGCCAGAAAACCGTTTCGCCTGACATGGCCCCTATGATCGATCTGAAGATACATGCGGTCGTTCCACAAATCCGCGTCCGCCGACCTGAGAAGGTCGGGATCGGCGATCTCGTAGCGCCTGCCACCGGCCGTATAGCCGATGGATGGAGGCTCCTTCACGCGGTTGGAGTTCGCAGCCATCAGTTCACGCTCCCTTGTCGCATGTGCTCGACTATTTTCCCGTAGAGCAGAGCACCGTTGGTGCGCGGATCACCCACCGTGCCTTCCTTCACAAAATCTTCAAGGAAAACTGTCGATCTATATTCGTATCGTTTCGCAGTGAAAAATATCTTCCTGTCAAAGGGCAGCGGGTCAAAACGCATGTTGTCTTACTCAGTGCAATGGTCACGGTCGCATGCCAAGATGTGCAGATTTCCTTGGTTGAGTCTCGAGCAGCGCCTCTCCCATTTTTCCCTCGCTTCCTCTTGGCTCAAATAATGTAGAAAATGGATTTCGATCCTGCCGTCAAGGAGGGCGACCGGGTATTTACGTTTTTCCCCGGATATTCTTCGTCTTCCAAGTTCATATTTTGAACTTTCCGTGAATATCAAATCTGCATTGATGTTCTTGTCCAGATCCGAAAGGAATTCGACATAGTCCGGAAAGAAGAAATAGAGGCCTACAGTGGGGCTGAGATAGGGTGATTCCATATCCTGATACATCCTGCCAGCCAAGCAGTTATTGGATACAATGGATGGAACGGGGGAGAGAAGCTGTTTCAAGTCGGATAGATGATCGCATCTCGCCAAATAAAGTTTTCTATCCTCCTGCGTCTCAAAAGTCCGTTTCATTCTCTTTGGCTCCTATTTGGCTTTGTTTATCAGTTTCTCGCCGTTTGCGTTTGTGGACTCAGCGATATATGCCACGCCATCGAAAATATCCCTGCGGTTTTTGTCAAAATCGATGCCCTTCCAGTCGAAAACCGCGGAATCTCCCTCGGTGCATTGAAAGGCGAAAGATCTCTCGCCTCCGCAATTCTCGAATTTAGGATTGATGAAAGTGAGAGGCCGCCCGCTGTATTTCCTCACAATGGCATTCCGTTTGGTCCGTCCGTCCGAATTGCGCCATTCTTTGAATGTGCAATTTTGGATCACTCCGCCGTGCCCAAAGAGGATCATCGGCACTTCCGTTATGCCGCCAGCTATAAACGTGCAGTCCTCAACGATAGTGCCGAACTTGGCATCCGGACCGGTTTCTCCTTTCAGCGTTATGGCTCCGCCCTCACTACCATCAGCATACTCGGACCCTCCTGGGTTGGAACCGCAGTTTTCAAAGATATTCCCCCGTATCACAAGGTCTTCTGCCTTGCTGTAGACGGCGTTGCAATCGGAGTGACCGGCCGTATTGACCAAGTTGCGGCAGATGTTGAATGAGATGGAAACATCCGAGCAGTTTCTGATGTCTGCGAAAACCGAGGCGTTTATTTTCCTGTGAAGATGGGAGCTCTGTATATCCTCTATCTCATTGTGTTCAATGCAGATGTTTTTATTTTTTTGTTTACACGACCAGTCGTCAGTTCCGAGAAAAAATATTGTGCCTACATGGTTACCCTTTTCAGTTCCCTGATTATGGTCTCCTATCTTGTTCTGATAGAAATAAATATTGTCAAAATCATTTGTTTTTATCGTGACGAAGCCTAGACCACCGGAGGAGTAATTCCGCCCAATATGAACATTATGCGTCCCGTGGAATTCCTGGACAATCATCAGAGCCACCCCCACGTTTTCAAAATTGCAGTCCATAACACCCAGATTGTCGATATCCTTGTCGTAGGCCTTGTCTTTCATTACCTTCGGAGAAAACGCCCAAGTGTTCCAGAAACTTTCCACACCCATGTGCCAGTCCTTCCAATTGTCGAAGGCAATCATCGAATACCCCATGTTCCTGAACT
>CAZGJP010000365.1:0-2881 GCA_964526605.1 uncultured Lentisphaera sp. | reverse complement strand
GTATGTTGTATCCTGTATCCTGTATCTTGTACCCTGTATCCTGTACCCTGCATCCTGCATCATCAACAAAAAATATGAGGAGTCGAAAATGAACAAAGTCCACGAGAGTGAGAGCATCAGGATCGGAACACTTGCGAGCGCAAACCAGAAGGATCCGGCAGGATACATAAGGCAGATACTGCCCCATGGCTTCGAGAGCTTCTCCCTCACATTCTGGCAGACGCTGGGCGACAAGGACCTGAAGAAGCTCGCGGGGGAAATCCGCGAGACCCTTGACGGAAGCGGAGCGGTTGTAAGTTCGCTCGGAATATTCGGCAACCCACTCGAAAACGAGGAGAAGGACAAGGAGACGGCGAAGGCCTGGGCGAAGCTGATCGACAACGCCCATCTCTTCGGGACCGACATCGTGGCCGGGTTCACAGGGCGGATCAGAGGCAAGTCAATCCCAGACTCCATGCCGCGCTTCAAGAAGGTCTTCGAGCCTCTCGCAAAACGCGCGAAGGACAAGGGCGTGCGCATCGCGTTCGAGAACTGCGACATGGGCGGAACATGGCAGTCCGGCGACTGGAACATAGCCCACACGCCGCCGGCATGGGAGATGATGTTCGACGCCATTCCTCTCGACAACATCGGTCTCGAATGGGAGCCCTGCCACCAGATGGTCAAGCTGATAGATCCCATGCCGCAACTTAGGAAATATGTGGGGAAGATATTCCATGTCCATGGCAAGGATGCAACAGTCCATTGGGACGTCGTCCGCGAATACGGCGTCTTCGGCGCTAAGCAGTTCGCATTCCACAGGACTCCAGGATTCGGGGACAGCAACTGGACGGACATAGTCTCGGAACTGCGCAGAGGCGGATTCAAGGGCTCCATCGACATCGAAGGCTGGCACGACCCGGTCTACAGGAAGGATCTCGAGATGACCGGCCAGGTCCATGGGCTAAACTATCTCAAGGGTTGCAGAACCGCCTTCATTGACAACCCTGTCGCCTGAAAAAATCATGCCCGGGTATGATCCCATGCCAACTTGAATTTTGCGGCAAAAAATATATTTTCCCGGCTGTCCGAAAAAATCTTTCGAACGCGCATACATGCCGATCGATGAGTTCCTGGGGAGCCACGCCTGAGGCGGGCAAGCTTCTGATATTGCAATCTAGGGGGCATGGGGAGAAACATTCTTTTTCGGAGCATTCCGGCGGAAAATTCCTCCCAAGGCTCAATCAATCGCTCTTTCGCCTTTTCCAAGATGCCATTCCAATGTGTGAATCATGCGAAGGCACGTTTTGGGGTTTGATTTTCCGATACCAGCCCCTATCTTAGCTTCATCGTGAAAATCAAAATTCCTATTCAGTAAAAATGCTGAATTCCAGCCATTGGGCTTGCAGCACACCCTTTTTTCAGCATGTCAAAGGATATGAGATAAAATTCAGTTAGTCGTTGGAATGACTTTGAGGTTTTCTCATTTCATTATCTACGAACGCACCAAATTCAGTCATCTTTATTTCCCCTAGGATTTCCCTAGCGGTGTTAAAAAGATCCTGTTTGAGGGGTTCCATTTCTTTTTGCATCTTTCGTCTGTGTCCCATGGAAGAATCATTCGTTTTTGGCCTTCCAGGCTCCCTTCTCTTGAGACTGATTATGATAAATTTATCTGCCAAAATTTCAGCTTGCGATTCAGTGATATCAAATTTTTCCTTCACTCGAGAGCTGAACCTTTGTTTTAATAAATCCAAAATTCTTTTTTGGGCTTCTTCGTGAACATCTGCGTCATTGGTTTCTTTTATTGCTGGAGTGCCTATGGGGGGCTTTCCCACGGGTTTTGTGATGTTTGAACTAATATTAGCGCCATTGATATTTTTATCTGGATTTGCATGACTGCCACTTGACGACTTATCATTTTTTTGTTTGATTATCTTGTGTGCTATTAATACGGCCAGGACCGACGAAACAATTATTATTGAGGCCAATAAAATTATATGGATCTGGTTTATTCCAAGCTTTTTTTTGGTAGCGATAGACCAAGGCAATAAATCAGTATCTCGCATTTTCTGATTTAGCAGGAAATCGCAAGTCTCTATGATTTCCTCCCAAGTTTGGTAGCGGTCTTCCGGTTTCTTTTCCATCATTTTCCGTATCATACTTGAACATTCCTTTGAGACCGTAGAATTGCAGTCTCTGGGGTCCGGTATTGGATCCTGAAGATGCTGAGCAAGTATTCCCATTGTAGAAGTGACATGGTATGGAAGGCGCCCAGTAAGCAGATGAAAAAGAGTAGCGCCAAGCGAATATTGATCGCTCCTAAAGTCTATATTGCCCGACGCATGCGCTCGTTCAGGGCTGATATAGCAAAGGGTGCCGATAATTTCTCCTGTCATCGTGATGGAAGCATCTTCATCAAGATTTTTTGATATCCCCATATCCATCAGCATGGAGGTTCCGTCATTTGCTATCATGATATTGTCAGGCTTGACATCACGATGAAGGATACACGCCTTTTCCCACGCATATTTCAAGCCTTTAGCTACGTCTCTACCTATTTTGAGAACTTCTTCTTCGGACATGGGCCCATTTTTTTGAAGGGCTTCAGAAGCCACCAGTCCATCAACATATTCTGTTACAAGGTAACGGATGCCATCTTGCTCACCTGCATCAAATGCCACTATTATATTCGGGTGAACAAGTTTCCCTGCTGTTCTGACTTCCTGCTTGAAACGGTTTACAAAGCTCTGATTGCTTGAGTTCTCAGGAGAAAGTATTTTAAGAGCAACTTTTCTTTGGAGTGATTCCTGTTCCGCAAGCCATACTTCCCCCATGCCTCCAGCCACCAGGAATTTCAATATCTTGAGGTCTCCCAGCTTCATCCCAGGCACCACGCCAT
>CAZGJP010000364.1:1881-2928 GCA_964526605.1 uncultured Lentisphaera sp. | reverse complement strand
CTAACTTCGGCCGTAGAAGAATAATACAATGGATTGGAGAAAGGAATTGGGATGTCATACATTTCAATTTTGGGCTTCATGATCTGAAGCATGTGAAGGCAGACACAGGAAAGAACTCGGATAGTTTCAAGGACCCAAGACAGGCTGAACCTCCGGAATACGAGGAGAACTTGAGAATAATTGTATCGGAACTCATGAAGACAAAGGCAAAAATAATATTCGCCACGACAACACCTTATTCAGACTGTGTCGGTCCTGCAAGACTATCAGCTGATCTAGCCATATACAATGAAGTGGCGATAAGTATCATGAAGGAAAACAAGATTACAATAAACGATCTCCATGGAGCTATCTTGCCGCATTTGGAAAAGCTACAACAGCCAAACAACGTTCATTTCACTCCAGAAGGATCAAAGTTCCTCGCTGAAGAAGTGGCCAACGCCATCGACAAAATCCTTGCCGATGGAAAATAGATATTTCTGTTTAAAACGAAGGAAGAATGCTGCTCCCATGCGTATATAATATTTACCAACATGAAAGGAGAAGAACAACTCAATGAAAGCCTTATCCAAAAAATGCAATGGAAATATCTCAAAATCCATATGCGTTTCATGTGTTGCCACGATAGCTTTCGTGGCTAGCGGGATAATAAATGCCCATGGGACTGATGAGGCCATGGCAGTGGCCGAATCCGACAGGGGGCGGATATATTCTCTGAAAACAAATGAAAGGACTTTCAAGCTTTTCATCCCGAAAGACAGGAAAGAAATCAGGGGCATCATGTTCAGCGCACCAGGACTTCGTTCGACTACCATCAAAATAGTTAGCTCCAATGGGTGGCAGGATGTCGCGACCGTCTTCGGATACGGACTTTTAGCATGGGATAATGGAGCTGTCATCCCCGATGAAATTATCAACGCTTTGAACATTTTTACAAAAGATTACGAAATTCCGTGTGTCGCGACAGCGCCAATCTGCGCACTTGGTTTTTCAGCCGGAGGCGGATCCTCCTGGTCGCTTGTGAAGGATATCCCTGAGCGCATTATT
>CAZGJP010000364.1:0-1871 GCA_964526605.1 uncultured Lentisphaera sp. | reverse complement strand
ACTGTCAACAAGGGTAAGTCCTCAACTGGCAATATTGAAGGCAAGGGACTTCAAGTTCCAGGCATCAACCTTCGAGGCGAAAGAGAGTCTGAAGAGCAGATGAGCAACCAGGAAAGACTGTTTGTTGAGAATCGTGTTCGCGGAGCACTTCTGTCATTTGCCGTTGACGAGGGAGCCAAACATGTAACAGGCGATGTATATGAACAGCTCGCTATCCCATATCTATGGGCTATCGAGAATCAAAGAAATCCCAACGGAGCATTGCCGCTATCATCGTTCTCAGAAAAGGATGGATGGCTTGCCGACCCGGACACTAGACACAGCCCGATGATGAAGATATATGAGTATGACAAATATCCTGCCGACAAGGACAAAAGGAAAGCACATTGGCTTGCAAACAAGGATATCGCATATGTCTTCTCCGCCTTCTCCACAGCAGGCAAAAAGCTATACTTGAAGCAAGCTGGGAAGAAAATTTCGAGCTCGGCCTTATCATTCATCGTGTCATTTGAGGAGGGCTTCCTTCAAGCCAACCCCATTGAAAAGCTCGAGTTCTATGACTATAGCAGGAAATTTTCGGAACTTAAAGCGAGTGGCAGGGAAGACTCATTTATGTTCCATCCTGATAATTTGAATGTCGGAGTACATAGCTTTATTGCAATTGCCTTCTGCAAAAATGGGGAGGCTTACATATCAAATCCGCATTCGATTACAACCATGCACAACCAGCTTGATCAAGTGGAAAAACATGAAAAACAATAGAACGCCAAACATAATTCTGATCGTATCCGACCAGCATAAGCGCTCTGCAATGGGCTGCTCAGGAAACCCAGTGGTCAAGACACCGAACCTGGATCGTCTTGCCGCAGAGGGTATTTATTTCCCGAACGCATACACTGCGTCCCCTCTCTGCGCTCCGGCGAGAGCCTCTTTGATGACAGGGACTCATGTTCATAATCACACGGCCATTGCACATCAGGTCAAAGTGAATGGAAAGAGGGTAGAGCCGGGTTATGTCCGCAGACCAGGATACCACGAGAGGCTCGTGACAATGGGGGAACATTTCCGAAAGGCAGGATACCGCACCGCCGCCATAGGAAAGATGCATGTCCACGGGGAGACACGTGAGAACGACATGGGGTTTGACGAAAGGGCGTTGCGTTTCTACACATACCTATACGAGGACTATGATATCGCACTTGGAAAAGGCGACAGGGAGAAGGGCAGGCTCAAGCGGCTTGCGTATATCGCTGGGGAGGACAAGACACGCGGGATAGACTACCGCAATCCTGCATTCGGAAACAACAGCGGTCCCGGAGGGCCGTTGCCGGTTCCATCAATTCTGAAGAAGGAGGAGATGTTCGATGAGATGGTTACGGCAAGGAGCATCGAGTTCATCGAAGACAACAAGGACCGTCCATTCCTGATACACATAGGTCTTGAAAAGCCACACGGCCCCTGGACCGAACAGCCTGAATGGATAAACATGTATACTCCTGAGAAAATTACGGAAGAATGCCTTCCGAAGACACGCAATGAAGAGTTCAACTTTTTCTGCGGGACCGCTCGCTCTGATGATGACGCGATACGGCGTGGACTCGCCGGATACTACGCCTGCATATCCAGCATGGACAGCCAGGTCGGAAAGATAATGTCGACTATCGAGCGACTCGGTCTGCGGGACAAAACCATCGTGATCTACACCAGCGATCACGGCGAGATGGGATGGGAGCACCGCAGAAATGAAAAACACAACATGTATGAGGCATCTGTCAACATCCCACTAATTGTAAGCATGCCTTCCCGATTTCAGAAAGGGGTGATTAATAAATCACTCGTGTCTCTAATTGACATACTGCCGACAATGAGCG
>CAZGJP010000363.1:0-2941 GCA_964526605.1 uncultured Lentisphaera sp. | reverse complement strand
GCCATAGTCTTCAACGGTTCGCCTCTCTTCACAGGAGATGCCGGAAGCGGAGAATCTGAGATAAGACGCTGGATCATCGAGAACGACTGGCTCGATGCGATAGTCGCAATGCCCGACCAGTTATTCTACAACACCGGAATCTCCACATACATCTGGATACTGACAAACCGCAAGGAGAAACGCCGCAAGGGAAGAATACAGCTCATAGACGCCAGAGAGTTCTATGTGAAGATGAGAAAGAGTCTCGGCAACAAACGCAAGCAGATCGGCGACGGCGAGGACAGCCGCCCCGACCAGATCGCCAACATCACCAAAATATATGGCGATTTCAAACATGATGAAACACGGAAGATGAAATTGGACGGGATTGAGAAGACTGTAATCGTAAGCAAGATATTCGACAACGCCGACTTCGGATATCGCAAGATCACCGTAGAACGCCCTCTCAAGGATGAGAAAGGAAGGCTGATTTTAGGGGAAAAAGGAAAGTTTAAAGGCAAGCCACAGCCCGACCCCGACCTGCGAGACACCGAGAATGTCCCGCTCAAGGAGAATATCGAGGAATATTTCAAGAGAGAAGTCCTGCCGCACGTTGAAGGTGCCTGGATTGACGAAGACAAAACCAAGGTCGGCTACGAGATCCCCCTGAACCGCCATTTTTACCGCTACGAACCACCGCGCCCCCTCGATGAAATCGAATCTGAAATCAAGCAACTCGAAGGGGAGATACTGGAACTGCTCAAAGGGGTGACGGAGTGAAGCAGCAATTTTTTTTCAGAAAAAACACCTTCAATCCTTTGACTTTTTATAAACACGGGGTATTTTCGTCCTCAACAATACCTGCCAAGCCTAGTGGCCTTTTGGGCCATGCTCAAATCGGCGGGTTACTTTTTTTAGGGGGGATTTATGCCCTATAACAAACCCCCGAGGACTTACCAGGAGCAGCTCGGAATACTCAAAGACCGTGGTTTGCTTGTCGACAATGATAGTTTTGCCCTGCATTGCCTTGAGCATCACAATTACTATCGCTTGTCTGCATATCGTTTCACACTCGCGGAAACCTGCGACCCCGACAAATTCCTTCCAGGCACCAAGTTTGAGGATTTGTGGAATTTATACAGTTTCGACCGTCAATTGAGACTGCTGGTTATGGAAGCTGTAAAAAGACTGGAAATATCCGTCCGTTCACATTGGGCCTATATGCTTGGGCATGCCTATGGGCCTCAGGCATACGAGAATCCTGCAGTCTTCCGGGATCCGCGCAGGCATACTGGCGCCCTCTCAAAACTTGACGATGAGCTCGCCCGGAGCCATGAAGTTTTTGTATCGCATTTCAAGAATGCCTACGGAATGAGCCGACCACCCATCTGGGCTGCCTGCGAGGTAATGTCATTTGGACTTTTAAGCCGCTTCTATGAAAATATCAGAAAAGACAAAGATCGCAAGCTGATTTCAGGCATCTACGGTTTTTCCCCTGACATGCTGAAGTCGCTACTCGAGCATTCCGTCTACATCAGAAATCTCTGTGCACACCATTCAAGACTTTGGAACCGAAGCTTTACTGTTACGGTCAGCCTTCCTAAAAGCTACCCCTCGGATATTGTTGCAAGCCTCAATCCCCACCAAGACCGCCTAGTTTATAACACCCTGGTCATTTTAGCTCATATCGTGAACATCGTGGAGCCTAAAAATCGCTGGGCACATCGTCTCATGGCATTGATACGATCTCAAAAAACACAAATCACAAAACACATGGGTTTTCCAAATGACTGGGAGCAAAGACCTATCTGGGAGAAAGGCAGGAAGACGCTGGACGGGGGCGCGGGCAAATGAAATCCCATCCACAGATTACACAGATGAACACAGATAAATCAATTAACAATTACGAATTAGAAATTACGAATCACAAGGATTTAACCACGGAACAAACGAAACTCACGAAATCTTCAATTAATAGTTCAAAATCCAAAAATCATAATATTCCTGGTTCCGACAAATCTCCAATTTCTAATTCGCAATTCGTAATTTCTAATTCCACCAGGCGCAAGCCCTCCGGCGTAGAGTGGCTCGGCGATATCCCCGCACACTGGGAGGTGAAGAAATTGAAAGGTGTTTCTCATATATTCGGCCGAATCGGTTTTAGAGGATACACAACCGATGACCTTGTTGATGAAGGACAAGGAGCTATAACTCTAAGCCCAAGTAATATGTCAAACGGTGTTTTGGATATTGAAAACTGTACCTATATCATCTGGGACAAGTATAATGAATCACCGGAAATAAAAATTGAAATGGGAGATGTTATCATTGTTAAAACAGGCTCAACTCTTGGCAAAACTGCACGTGTCAAAGAGGTTCCACATCCAATGACAATCAATCCACAGCTCGCGATTTTTAAAAATATCAGATGTAATGCCGACTATCTCTTCCGATGGGTATCTTCCTACTATATCCAAAGCCAAGTTGACCAAAGCAACACCGGCGGTACAATTCCAACTATGACACAATTAGCAATAGGCAATTATCCAATCCCCCTTCCTCCTCTTTCCGAGCAGAAGGCGATTGCGGAATTTCTTGACCAGAAGACGGGCAGGATTGATTCGCTCATCTCGAAAAAGAAGAAACTCGTCGAACTCCTAAAGGAAAAACGCGGAGCACTAATCTCCGCAGTCGTCACCGGGAAGATTTTAACCACGAAACACACGAAAGGCACGAAATATTCTGGTGTCGAATGGCTCGGGGATATTCCCAAGCATTGGAAAGTTAAGAAGCTTCGCTATGTCTTTTCATTTTGTAGCGGTGGCACTCCATCAACTGAAAAACTCGAATATTGGGATGGAGACATCCCATGGGTATCTTCAAAAGACATGAAATCATTTTTTATTGAAGACACTGAAGACCATATAACCGAGGCTGCAGTAAAAGATAGTGCAACAAATGT
>CAZGJP010000362.1:0-2950 GCA_964526605.1 uncultured Lentisphaera sp. | reverse complement strand
CGGAGACGCAACGGACCGTGTAGGGATATTCAGCCGGCATGATCTGGGCGAGCGAGCGCTCGGCAAGATTGCCGTGCCCTATCTCGCGCCTTCCCGGCCCCATTATCCTTCCCACCTCGCCCACGCTGAAGTTGGGGAAGTTGTAGTGCAGATAGAACTTCTTCTCCTTCCCGGAGCTTATCACATGGTCCATCTCCTGGGCGTCCAGAGTTGAGCCCAGAGTTACTATCATCATCGCCTGGGTCTCGCCCCTCGAAAACAGCGCGCTGCCGTGGACTCTCGGAAGCACTCCGACCTCGGAGCTGATTTCGCGGAGCTGGTCCAGCGCCCTGCCGTCCATCCTGACGCTCTTCTCGCGGATGTTCCTGCGGACCGTCTTCTCGACGAAGCGGTCGAAGGCGACCTTGAGCTTCAGCCCGAATTCCGGGACCGTCTCGGCCTTGTCCTTCAATTCACTCTCGAGCGCTTCATGAATCGCTCCGAGCGCATCCTGCCTTTCCTCCTTGGACGCTATCACGCAGGCGCCGCTTATGGCCTGCGCCTTCGCTGCCACGGCCTGCGAAATCTCGTCGGGAATATTGCATATCTCGTAGTTCCTCTTCTTCCTTCCCGCGATTTTAGCGAGCTGCACCTGCGCCTCGATCTGCTTCTTCACCACTTCGTTCGCGAAGAGCATGGCGTCGCGGAGAGTGTCCTCGGAACACTGCCTGGCGTCGCCCTCTATCATGATCACCTTGTCGGCGAGTCCCGCGTAGACCAGGTTTATCTGGCTGGACTCCATCTGCGCAACAGTCGGATTTGCGACGAATTTTCCGTCTATCAGCCCCACCCTCAACGCGCCGATTGGCCCTTGAAACGGGAGATCCGACAGAGCCAGCGCGGCCGATGCGCCAAGCGGACTCAGCGTGTCAGGATCGTTCTCTCCATCGGTGCTGAGCAGCAGCGCCTGGATCTGGACCTCCCCGAAGAAACCTTCCGGGAACAGCGGTCTGACCGGACGGTCCGTCATCCTGCAGATGAGTATCTCCCTGTCGTTGGGACGCCCCTCCCTCTTGATGTATCCTCCGGGGAATTTGCCGGCTGCGCTGTATTTCTCCCTGTAGTCAACCTGCAGAGGCAGGAAGTCCGTTCCCTCCCGCGATTTTCCGGAGCACACGGCCACCAGAAGCGTGGTGTCGCCAGAGCGCACCAGGCAGGAGCCGTTGGCCAACCCCGCGACCTTTCCAGTTGTGATTTCGATTGTCTTGCCCTGACCAATGTCAATGGTCACCTTCTCTTCTTTTCTTGTCATTTTCTCTCTCTTTTTCGACCCGGATAGGGTCTGTTTTAAAAGGAAGCGCCTCGCGGCATGGTTGCGTCCTGGCACCGGAAGGCTTGAGCGTGGAGTTGGTGGAATTGCGGTGTCGAAAATCCGAAAGGGGGTATCGAATTGCCGACATCGTCGGAATTCCACGCAACCTTAGGTTCAAGCGCCCCCAAGGGCTTCGTCGAACGGCCTTTGCGCGAAACTATCCGTGGCGTATGTTCAGCGCCGTGGACACTTCCTCGTATTTCTTATAGTCCTTTTTCGCGAGATACTGCATTAGCTTCCTTCTTTTGCTGACCAGCATCAGAAGTCCGCGTCTGGAGTGGAAATCCTTCTTGTGCCCCTGCATGTGCCCCGTGAGGTGCTTTATCCTCTCGGTGAGCAGGCAAATCTGGGCCTCCGGCGAACCGGTGTCGGAATCCTTTCTCGCGAATTTCGCGACTTTCAGTTTCTTCTCTTCCATGTTTCTCTTGTGGAATGATGCAATGTTGAAAACGAGCGGATAATCTACGCCCGTCTTGACGCAATGCAAATGCAGGATCTAAAAATATCTAAAGATTTCCAGAACGCCATAGGTCCAGCATCTCCTTTCTCCCCATCCCGACATGCTTCTCGTCCGCCGTCCAGGTGAAAGACGGGATCATGCACCCCTGCTTCGCCCAGAAATGAAGGCGTTTTAGGTAGTCCTTCGGGGGCTCGCCAGGGCGTATCGGCCAATCGCCCACGTATATAGTCTTCGAGTTCAGGCAGCGCTCCATGTCCTTTTCAAACTCGTGTTCGTGCTCCCTTCCGGGGATTATCCCGAAATTGATGCCCCTTATATCGGGAATGGCGCAGACCTGCTCGGTGAGGTGGTCGTTGCGTCCGCAGTAGTGGACCCAGGCTCCACCGAAATGCCCAGCCAGCTTCGCCGTGTAGGGCATCGCGAATTCCGCAATCTGATCCGGACCCAGCAGAACGGTGGTGTCCTCGCAAATCCTTATTCCCATGTTGTCCGCATATATCTGGTTGCTGTGGTGGCAGACGCTCTTCCCCTCGCCACCCGCATCCTTCATCATCTCGATGGTCTTGATCGAAACCTCGACGCAGAGATCCATGAGATGGCGCACGAAATCCGGGTCGTCGTAGATCTCCGTGAAGAGCTGGTCGCCGAAAATCAGATGCGCCAGGTCGAAGGGGCCTTGATGATCCATGCAGTAGACCGGAATGGAATCACCCATGACCTCCTTGAAGTAGCGCATGTGCTTCATGCCGAGTTCGAAGTCTCCCCTGATCCGGATGTCCTTCACCGTGAATTTCGACAGCATCTCCTTGCTGAAATGGTCCTTGGGCCAGGGCATCTTGTCCTCGAACACGAGCTGCGCTCCGCCGAAAAGGGACAGCAGAACCCCCACGCCCATGTTTGCGCGTATGCTTGGAACCGCCTCGCTGCCGGAATTGATCGCGCCGAGGGCGCCTCGCATCTGTCCGCACAACATCAGCCTGCTGTCGTAGAAGGCCTCCTTCAGGTTCGGGCTCGGGATGCGTTCCTGTCCCGGCAGAAGTCCGCCACCGGATATGACCGGCGGATATGCCGTTTTCTCCCCCCTCCAGTAGGCGGCCTGCATGCGCTTCACCCTCCCTATGCGTTCCGCCCCGGCCTCG
>CAZGJP010000361.1:0-2957 GCA_964526605.1 uncultured Lentisphaera sp. | reverse complement strand
GGGGTTATTATACCCGGAATAAAACAAAAAATAACGCCAACTTTTTTACGTTTTTGTATTAAATTCAAAATTTTCATTCATTTTTGTTTTTTGTTTTATATACCAGTCTGGCGGAGATTATCAACATTCCGGGGGTCGGAATCGGTTCATATGGGAGCATTCCCCACGGGACTTAGAAGTCTCTTCACTGGGCGGAGGACCATTTCGGGTGATATGTCAAGCAAGCGGCGGGGATCGCCCTTGCTGACCCGGGAGGAATTCTTCACCCCGCCGTCTATGATTACGGGTTCGAACTTGACCTCCGAGGGATAAGATCCATAGGTCTCGTGGTCGGCATGTCCGAATATGCCGACGGTGGGGACCCCGCAGGCGACCGCGAGATGCATGGGCCCGGTGTCGTTTGAGACGTAGCAGTCCAGGCATTTCAGATAAGCACATAGCTCGAGCAGGCTTTGAGATGCCGGAATTGCTGTAATCTCCACTCCGGCGGCGGCGATCAACTTCTCGACCAATTGCGTCTCGTCCGGCGCCGCAGTAGCGAAAAGCCCGCAGTCGTATTCAGCCTTAAGCATTCTGGCAAGGGCGGCGAATCTCTCGATCGGCCAGGCCTTGATCCTATAATATCGCCTGTTCGCCCCGGGGTGGAGCCCGATTTTCAACTGTCGAGGCGACCTGTCGAAGAACTGTCTGGCCTTGGATAGGGTTTCAGACGGGATTTCCATCTGCGGAATTATCCCACCCATATCGACTCCGACAAGTTCCATCAGATCGGCGTACTTGAAAAGAAGATGCCTCCTCTCGTCCCTCCTCTGGGGGACGGCCTTGTCAAGATACAGCCTCCTCTCCCCACATCCCAAACCGATTGATAGGACTGGGGCGGCGACGATCTTGACGAGCCAAGGCTTTAGGACGCCCAGCATTGAAAATTTCGGCGTTGCATCTATGTAGAGATCGAAACGGCCTTTCAATCCGGTGATAAGCCGGAGGATGTCCTGCAGGGCTCCAAGGGATATGACACTCTTCCATCCATTGTCGGAGAGGACACGGGAGACGATGATTCTGTCCACGCCGCCTGAAGCGGATAGTATTTCCGTCCCCGGGCTTCCGACAAGCGCGGTTATTTCCGCTCCGGGGAAGGCTGAGCGCAATGCCTTGAGCATCGGCATCATGCAGACATAGTCGCCAAGTCCGCCGAAGCGGAAGACCAAGATGCGCGAATACTTGTCGCGAGTTGTCATTTTCCCCTGCCGCTCCTCGAAGTCAATGGTTTCAATGGAAGCAGTGCGAGCCGGATGAAGAAAGCCGCGATTGAGCCATGGTGCTTCTCCGTGAAACGGAGCAGGCTGCCGGCCATCATCCCGAGAGTGGCAGGTGAAGAGCTGCCTCCCTCGAGATGCATTATCCGCGCCTTGGGCGACACACGGCATTCCCATCCGCTTTCGACCGCTCTTCTTCCAAGGTCAATGTCCTCGTAATACATGAAGAAGGCCTCGTCGTAGAGGCCATGTTCCTTGATGAAATCGCGGCGAACCATGCAGCAGGCGCCCGAGACGTAGGAGAGCTTTTCCTCGCCTGGCTCCGATGCCGCGCCCGACTTCGTGCGTATGGCTCCTGAAAGAAGCCCGCCGAGCCCGAGCGCCTTAAGATACAACGCGATCAGTCCGTAAATAGGCTTCGGAAGGAATTCGCACAAACCTGAACCGGGCATCATGGGGGGACTGTCCCATGACTTCGGATGGATCAGAGGCCCAATGATTGCGGCATCGGGATGCGAAGTGGCCGTGTTCAGCATCATCGCTATCGTGTCGGGCTTGAATTCAATGTCGTCGTTCGCCACGAGAGCGAAATCATCGTCCCGTCCAAATTGGGCGATGTTGTGGTTCTTCCCGAATCCGAATCTGCTGTCGTTCCTTAGGACGACGGCATCGTGGAAGCATCTTCGGACAAGGGGTTCGACGCTCCATTCCGACATGTTGTCAACGACGACGACTGATATTTTGAAGTCTCCGGTTGACTTTGCCATCGTGGAAAGGCATTTTTCCAGATTGGCTGGCGATGATCCTGCGACCATGGAGATTGTAATTCTAATCATTTCTCCTCGCGACTGCCGTTATGAAATCATCTCTCCCCAGACAGTTGACCAATAGATGCTTTATCGGCTTTCTCACAAAGCCCAGGTAGCCGAGATTTGACGCTATCAATCTCTTCAATCCGCCACCTTGCGCGCCGGACTTGAAGAAGCCTGTGGAGCCGCTCTTCCACATTTCGACGAGTGAAAAGCGGGTTTTTGCGAGAATTCCCCCCAGGCTTGCCCGGGAAAAATGTGACAAGTGCATCTCCGGCTGCAAATGATGCCATTCGCGCCCGAGGCGCCGGGCGTTTCCAGACTCGATGTTGGGAACCGTGATGAAAAGCACGCCGCCCGGTTTGAGGATGGCATGTATTTTCGATAGGGATTGCAGAGGCTCCTCCATATGTTCGAGCGAATGCCAGAGCGCAACGGCATCATAGTTTTCCTTCGCCTCGAAATCATCCAGATTGCAATTTGCGCAGGGGGCGCCAAGTTCCTTCTTCGAGTATTCGCACATCTCCGACGAAATCTCCACTCCATAGGCGGAATAGCCCCTGTCCATGCACGCCCTCAGGAAAAAACCGGCCGCGGAGCCGATTTCAAGCACCGAAGAGCCTCTCGGCAGCCACTTCATCAAGATGGCAACCCTTTCCTCGGCATCGAGTTTGAAGAGAGGCGCTTTCCGCAGGTAGTCGAGGGAAAGCCCCGGCATCTGCCCTCCAAAGTATGACGACTGGTATATGCCGTCAAGCTCGCGCATGGTCAATCTGGGGCTGGTATATGCGAAGCCGCAGTCCGAGCAACGACGGACAGCCAAGCCGGAGTCATATTGGTGCAATGCCTCCGATCTCGGACCTCCGCATGCTGGACAATTCACTGTCTTCAT
>CAZGJP010000360.1:0-2972 GCA_964526605.1 uncultured Lentisphaera sp. | reverse complement strand
AGGCCATCGAGCATATCGAGGAGTTCTCGAAGCCGGCCACACGCCTCCTCAGGAATTCCACCAGCTGTCTAACCTGCCTGCGCCCCTCGATCTCGGCCTCCGAAAGATCGAGCCCGCTGATCCCGCTCCTCCTCACCACGCGGGTCGAGTTGAAGTGGACGGTCCCCTCCTGCACGCAGTGGAAGTAGAGCACGTTCTCCCGCGGGCAGACAATCTCTCCGGCCGCCTTCGCCTCCAAGTAGAGCTTGTTTATCTGCTCCCTTGGCGGCATCCTTTTCATGTCCACGCCGGAGAGCTTGAAACAGGTCGTCATCGGCTGGCAGTTGCCTGTCGGACCACCGATCTCGAACTTGCAGCCGGCCTTCGCCACCATATCGGCGTCCCCGCTGCAGTCGATATATACCTTGGCCTTCGCCGCCGTGAATCCCGACTTGGAGAGCAGGACGATGAAGTCTATCTCCCCGCCTTTCATGACGACATCCGCAAGAACGTGGTGGTAGATTATCCTGACCCCGGATTCGAGGCATATGTCCTCCGCGGCGAGCGCAGCGATGTCCTTATGTATCCGGAGGTCGTCCCAGGCGGCCTCTTCGCTCCTCATCGCCTTGAACTCATAGGAGGCAGGGTAGTAGTGCTTCATCCTCTTCACCCATTCAAGATAAATTGGTCTGTCCATGCACTTCTCTCCGGCATGGTTTGGCATGAATGGCTGCACCTCTCCGACCGACGCCATTCCGCCGAGAAGGCCGTATCTCTCGACCAGAACCGTCTTCGCCCCCTGCCGCGCCGACATCGTCGCGGCGCCTATGCCTCCCGGACCGCCGCCAACTACTATCACATCGGCCTCTATCGCAAGCGGAATCTCCCCCGAATAGTTGTATTTTAGAGCCTTCATCATGGACCTCCAATTTTGAAAATATCTGAAATCCTCGCAGCCTGAGCAGGGAAAACTAGCACGCAAGACATTAAAATCCAGCGACAGAGAAAGGACTCGTCCGTTTGATATGCGTCTAAAACAAATCATATTTACGGGGGGAACACCGTTATTCAAGCAATAAACAAATCGAGGAGCCTTGGACATGATTGGCATTTTTTCGAGAATCCTGCCTTGCGCCCTGCTGTGCCTGCCAGCCTTCGCATACGACCCTCTCGATCTTCCCGCGAGCCAATCGGCGGCAACGGCCGACTTAAGCATCGAGGATGGAAGGAGGGACAGGGAAATACCGGTCCGGATATATCTGCCCGAGGAAAAGAGCCCCGCTCCAGTTGTCCTCTTCAGCCACGGGCTCGGCGGTTCCCGCGAAGGAAGCTCATTTCTGGGAAGGCATTGGGCGGGCAGGGGATATGTCGCCATCTTCCTCCAGCACCCGGGAAGCGACAGTTCCGTGTGGAAGGACAAGCCGATGACGAAGCGGATGGACGCGATGCGCGAGGCGGCCGGAGCCGACGGGGCGAGGAACTTCCTCCTGCGGGTCGGCGACGTGTCGGCCGTCCTGGACCAGCTTGGGAAATGGAACAAGGAGGAAGGGCATCTCCTCTCGGGCCGCCTCGACTTCTCCCGCATCGGAATGTCAGGACACTCCTTCGGCGCCATCACCACCCAGGCCGTCAGCGGGCAGAAGTTCGCGTCGGACAGGATATCCACGACAGACTCCCGGATAAAGGCCGCAGTGGTCTTCAGCCCGAGCAGCCCCCAGTTCGGCAAGGCCGAGGAAGCCTTCGGCTCCGTAAATATCCCCTGGATGCTCATGACCGGCACGAAGGATGTTGCAATAATCGGCAATGCCGACATGAAGTCGCGCCTCGCCGTATTCCCGTCCCTCCCCCCGGGCTCGAAATACGAACTCGTCCTCTTCGAGGCGGAGCATTCCGCCTTCACCGAGCGCCCGCTCCCGGGCGAAAGCGGAAAACGCAATCCCAAGCACCATGTGGCGATCAAAGCCCTGTCCACCGCCTTTTGGGATGCCTATCTGAAGGATTCGCCAGAAGCCAGAAAGTGGCTCGACGGCGATGGCCCGGCAGAAATACTCGACAAAAAGGACAGCTGGAAGAAAAAGTAGAGCCTGGAAAGTCCGATTCCATGCTTGAAATCGGCGGCAACATAGGCTAGCTTTCCACAATAGCAAACAATAAAATAACAAGTTCAACAATAAGATTCACCTGATCGGCACTCAATGTGCCTGATTTTAAACGCAGTTTTTGTCCCTCGTGCCGACAGATGATCTTAAACGTTATTTTTGAATATGAACAAATCTAAAGAAATACTTTTAGCAAGATTAAAAAAGCTCGAAGCGGTGAGAGCGAAGAATAAATGCCTTTTGCCTGCAATGGCATTATTCATGTTTTCTTGTTCTGGATATATCTTTTATCTTTATAATGATACCACACAAAAAATACTCATATGCAACACCGATACAGAAAGGATACTGCTCCTTTACGGAACACAAGTCATGATTGTTCTCTGTGTATTGTTTTTTCTTGTGGGCATGTATGGCTTTATTCATTCATTAGACGCTTGGGTAGGCTCTCCAGAAAGAGAGGCTATCATCAAGATACTTGAGGATACTATAGAAAATAACAAAGTTGCTTCAGGTAATACCGATTTGCTCCGCGATCGGGATACCTGAGCATATCGTTATGCAGGGATAAAATTATGCCTGTTCCATCAGAAAATGAAAATTGGATAATTGACAAAGGCGATGAAATAATTGAAGAAAAAGCCGCAAAAGGCATTGTCTGCCTTTCTGACTGGAAAAGACTCGTATATTGTCTTTGGGTTGCCGACTATAGCATGAGAAATGCAGGAGATTTAAAAGCAGCAATAGAATTATACGCAAACTTCAAGTCTGAAGGCTTACAATTCGCAAATAAATTAAGACTAGATACGACTTCAGGACTATTCTCATCAGAAGACAAAGAATTTAAAGATAATTATTTTTATTATAATTTTTTTTAATTTTATAATTTAATTT
>CAZGJP010000359.1:1403-2974 GCA_964526605.1 uncultured Lentisphaera sp. | reverse complement strand
CGCGCCAGACTGCCATATTCTCGGATGCAACTTCCTGCATGTAAATGGCGTGGGGCTGGTGGATTCCAACAGAGTGACCCCGGATGCGGGACCCTACTGGTATCGAATACCTGAAAACCTAAGGGCTCTCTCTTCAAGATGGTGGATGCACAACAGGCTCTGGTGCTCCGATCCTGACTTTGCCGTATGCAGGAGCGAAGAGACAAGTGACGACCCGGATCTTTACAAATACCGATACCAGTGCGCAAACATATACATTCCACCCGACCAAAAAGAAAAGGTGAAGCCATGGAGGCACTTGAGCATTGACGAATCTCGCCTGTATCTTACTCACATCGTCCTTAGCGGAGGAGACATCTTCCTAGGAGACAACCTCCCCGGACTCAACAGAAAAGGGCTCGACCTTCTGCGAAGGACCATCTCCGCCGAACACGGAAATGCGGCCAGGCCCCTGGATATCTTCCGCACGGAACAAGCCTCCCTTTTTGTACAGGAACTGCCTTCATCTGCAATGCGTCTAGCTGTTGTCAACTGGTCCGACAGCAACATTTCTACAGATATTGACATCGAGCTTATTACTGGCAGGAAATGGACCCACGTTGTAGACTTCTGGACTGATCAGCGCTTCGACGGCTCCTCCGGTCGCATACCCGCCAACATCCCACCACATGGTGTATCCTTCCTGGCCCTCTCATCATGAGGCCCTGATGAAGCTCGACCGCAGGTTGAACGCGCTGTCCGCAGCTTGCTGTATAAACACTTTGGCTTCTTCGGTTGTCCTTCTGGGCCATTTTCGGCTTTCTCTTCATCTCCGTATCAGCCCGACTTCCGTGGAAATCAAGGCATTTCACCTCGTGAGCAGCCGAGCCCCTTCAGTTGTTTTACATACATTATTCGTTTTTTGTCCAGTTGATAGTATGAAATTTACACACTATCTTCTCGGGATAAACAAAAAACATCACGTGGTTTTTACAAGTACATAACGTGGTTTTTACAAGTACGCTGTAGGAGTAATACATAAAAATCAGCGGGAATATTATGTGGCCGATCAAACAAGATGAAATGAAGGGCAATGGGATTGAGAGACTTGATCCAACTACTGCTATGTCCAAGATAAGGCGGGCTCTCAGGCAGTCTGCATTCATAAGACAATGCAGGGAACAGGGAAAAAGCCTTCTGGGACTGATCGAGAACCATCACCCTAAAAGACGTCGCTCCGTTCTCATGAGGACAAAATTCACTCTCATCGAGCTACTGGTCGTAGTGGCAATAATTGGAATCTTGGCAGCACTCCTCCTTCCCGCCCTCAAACGCGCGAAGGAGCTTGCAAAGTCTGTCCTCTGCATGAACAATGAAAAACAGATGGGCAACGCCGTGGGCATGTATATAGCCGACTACGCGTTCTATCCGAACAGCGGACGTGGATTCATAGATCCCACAGCAGGTTACCGCTTCAAAAAACTGCTCATGCCCTTCCTTTACCCTGAAAAATATGAGGAACTGCTCGGACACGAGGCTTCACCCCCCCCCAATGGCACACTCACCCCTGTGGCTCAAGGAGTCTACGCCTG
>CAZGJP010000359.1:0-1393 GCA_964526605.1 uncultured Lentisphaera sp. | reverse complement strand
GGCGGGACATACTGGTCTGTCCAAGGTGGATATGCATGGAATGAAGAATGCATGGGGCTTGAAGGAAGCTCCACTCCCGGATACGACTACGTGAGAGCGAACAGGCTCAAGTCTCCGGCCGATACAATCATAATCATAGACACCACTGACTGGTACAAGCCTTTTAAGTCAACCGCATATCTGGCTGAAATATCCTTGCCCAGCTTCTCCGCTGGAGACTCCCACTGCTTCGGAATGGGAGGAAATCCCCTTTACAATGTCGGAAACAGGCACTTGAAGGGAGTTAATATCCTATGGGCAGACCTCCATGCGTCATGGATGAGCCAATCCGACGTCTTCGCCGGACAAAAGGGAGATAGAGACTATTATTTCAAACAAAGCAAGTGATGTGACCCCAAGGGCTAATCCATCCAGGACGAAGCTGGCTGTTTCGCGCCTCATCGGAATATCCCCATTATTCTTCCTGGCTTTCTGCTTCCCCGCAGTGATCTTCTCCGCAGAACCTGAGTATGAATTCAAAATGGCCGTCGACGAGAACGGTTCTCCGGGTGGAAACGGCGAATACCTATGGAGCGAAAAGGCAAACTGGAACGCCGCTCCTCTTCCCAACGGCCACGTCAACATAGGAAATGCTGAACCAGTGGTCCACTGCGTCATAAAAAAACACAGCGCAGAATGTGGACAACTCGACCTCTCGGAGGCCGGAGGCCCCAAGGGAGGAGTCGGAAATTCTCTCACCATCAAAGACGGAGGATCATTGACCGTAAACAAAAACTTCTACTGCGGCAAGGACAAGAGGGGTTTCCTCTACATCAACGACGGAGGCCGCCTCCAGACAAAAGCAAAAACCATCGTCGGGTTCAACAGATCAACGCTCGGAACCAATATATTGATGGATGGCGGTGAGTTCACTGCCAGGACAATAATCCTGGCCGCAACCAGCCCGCTCGTCACGGAAGCTTCCACCATGGCAGTATCGGGAGGTTCGCTGTTCGTCTCAGACCTTCTCAACGTCAACTCTTCGAAACCCGAACTGCCCGGAATTCTCAAGATATCCGGAACAGCATCTGTCAACATCTCACCCTCGAAAGGAATCACAAGCATCGGCTACGGAGTCCTTAACATCGATGGAGGACTGATCGCGGAATTATCCTTGGGGGACTTGAAATTCGAACAACAGACCGGTTCAAAACTACTACTATCTGGAAGCTCTATCAAGACAATATCCGCCGACAAGGCATCCATCAACAATGCTCTCCTAGATGTTTCGACCCTAAAGCTCAAGCCAGGCGATTATACGATAATCAAGGCCCAAACAATCTCCGGAAAATTTACAACACAGGACGACTTTGCAAAATCATGGACCATATCCTATGACTATCAAAATGGATTG
>CAZGJP010000358.1:0-2981 GCA_964526605.1 uncultured Lentisphaera sp. | reverse complement strand
ATAGGCCGCGACGATGAGGTGCGCAGGGTGATACAGATACTTTCCCGGCGGACGAAGAACAATCCGGTGCTCATTGGCGATCCTGGGGTTGGCAAGACCGCGATTGTCGAGGGTCTTGCGCAGAGGATAATCCGCGGTGACGTTCCGGAGTCTCTCAAGAACAGGAGGATAGTGGCTCTGGACATGGGCGCGCTGATAGCCGGGGCGAAGTTCAGGGGAGAATTCGAGGAGAGGCTCAAGGCGGTGCTCAAGGAGGTTGCCGACAAGCCCGGCGAGATAGTGCTGTTCATTGACGAACTGCACACCGTAGTGGGGGCTGGTGCCGCGGAGGGTGCGATGGATGCGGGCAATTTGCTCAAGCCCATGCTCGCGCGCGGCGAACTTCACTGCATAGGCGCGACGACGCTGGACGAATACCGCAAGCACATCGAGAAGGATGCCGCGCTGGAACGTAGATTCCAGTCCGTCCTGGTATCCCAGCCGAGCGTCGAGGAGACAATATCCATACTCCGCGGGCTGCGCGAAAAATACGAAATACATCACGGGGTGAAGATACGCGACTCCGCGCTGGTGTCGTCCGCCGTTCTATCCGACAGATACATAGCGGACAGGTTTCTTCCGGACAAGGCGATTGACCTGATGGACGAGGCGGCGGCGAAGCTGAGGACGGAGATAGACAGCTGTCCGGTGGAGATTGACGAGGTCGAGAGGAAGCTGATGCAGCTTGAGATCGAGGCTGCCGGACTTCGCAAGGAGAAGGACGACGCGTCGAAGAAGCGTCTTGCCGACATTGAGGTGCAGATAAAGGGCTTGAAGGATGAGAGCCGCGATCTTCGCAAGAAATGGGATGGGGAGAAGAAGGCGATAAGGGAGCTTCAGACGCTGAGGGAGAGCCTCGAGTTGGCCAGGGGATCGCTCGAGAAGGCGGAGCGCGCATACGATCTGGACAAGGCGGCGGAGATCAGGCACGGGACCATTCCCGGCATCGAGGCGCAGATGAGGAAGGCCGAGGAGAAATACAGGAAGTCGGCCGAGCAGACCCTTCTCAAGGAGGAGGTGACGGAGGAGGACATAGCGGAGATAATCTCCAGATGGACCGGGATACCTGTGAGCAAGCTGGTCGAAAGCGAGAAGGAGAAGATACTTTCCCTCTCGAAGAATCTCCACAGGCGTGTCGTGGCGCAGGATGCCGCAGTCGACGCGGTGTCCGACGCCGTCCTGCGGGCGAGGGCGGGGATAAAGGATCCGAACAGGCCGATAGCGTCCTTCATATTCATGGGGCCGACGGGGGTTGGCAAGACCGAGCTTGCGCGTGCGCTGGCCGGCGAACTTTTCGACGACGAAAGGGCGATGATAAGGATTGACATGTCCGAATACATGGAGAAGCACAGCGTGTCGCGGCTGGTCGGGGCGCCTCCTGGATATGTCGGCTACGACGAGGGCGGGCAGCTGAGCGAGAGCGTGCGCAGGCGCCCGTATTCGGTCGTTCTTTTCGACGAGATAGAGAAGGCGCATCCGGATGTGTTCAACATACTTCTCCAGATACTGGACGACGGTCGGATCACCGACTCGCACGGCAGGACGGTGAGCTTCAAGAACACGATAATCATAATGACGTCCAACATAGGAGGAGCCCTGCTGCAGAACGGCGACGCCGGGGACGAGTCCGTGAAGGAGAAGCTTCTCGACGAGCTGAAGCACCATTTCAGGCCGGAGTTCATAAACCGGATAGACGAGATACTGATATTCCATCAGCTCTCGAAGGATGACATTGTGAAGATCGTCGACATACAGCTTGCGAATTTCGCGGAGCGGCTGAAATCGCTGGACATATCCTTCTCCGCGGACGAGAAGGCGAAGAGGAATCTGGCGGAGCGCGGCTACGACCCGGTCTACGGGGCCCGCCCGCTCAAGCGTCTCATTGTGAAGGATGTGGAGACGCCGATATCGAGAATGATGGTGTCCGGTGAAATCTCCGCCGGAAAGGGAGTGAAGCTGTCCTGCGGAAAGGATGGGCTGCGCTTCGAGACGAGATGAAGCGTCTTTCGCTTCCACGGACAAGCGGGACGAGGATTCAGAGTCCGGATCTGCCTTCCTGAGCTGCCGCAAAGTACTTTGCACTGTCCCAGCGCAAACGACCCCCTTCTTTGCGCCAGGATGTCGCAAAGTACTTGAGCGTGGACGGCACCCGCCGGCATTCTCCAAAGGAGAACGGGCAAGCGCCGCTGCCGTCCGATAGCGGCTCTCTCGGCGATCGCGCCCTACCAAAGACGTGATCGGCGCGCTCGCACCACGGATCTCCGCTGGGCGATGATGTTTTCATGGCCGAATTCCGGAACGAGATTTCTACTACTTCAGGGGCTATCAGGGCGAGATGGAAGTCGAGTGGCGCATCTACGCGGCGCATTTCGTGTTCAGCTGGGAGAGGGAGGAGGATAAGTCCTTTCCGTGGGATTCTTCAACCCTGGTCTTGGAAAAGCGCCGGACAGGGATAGATTGTCTTCCTTTTTGGGGAGGAGATCGTTCCATGAACAAGATTCCTGTTATACTGGACACGGATATTGGCGGAGACATTGACGACACCTGGGCGCTGGCGCTGTTGCTGAAGTCGCCCGAGCTCGATGTCAAACTTGTGACGTCCGCTACGGCGGACACTGTCTACCGGGCGAAGATTCTGGCTAAATTCCTGGAGATGTCTGGGAGGTCTGGCATTCCGATCGGGATTGGATTGAGGCAGGCGAGCGATGGTTCGAGGGAGAGACAGGCCAAATGGGTCGAGGGATATGATCTCGACAAATATCCGGGGAAAATCCATCAGGATGGTGTTGGCGCGATGATTGAATGCGTCAGGGCCAGCCGGGAGCCTGTGACGCTGATCAGCATAGGGCCTCTTCCGAACGTGGCCGAGGCGCTTGCCAGGGCAGGGGACATGGCGGGGCGGACCGATTTTGTCGGGATGCACGGCAGTTTTGCGAAGCATC
>CAZGJP010000357.1:0-3010 GCA_964526605.1 uncultured Lentisphaera sp. | reverse complement strand
TTTGACCCTACCGAGGTGGGAAACTTCATCAACCGCTTCGCCGACCCCGCGGTTGACTTCGACATCGAACGCCCGGTGATTGATGGACGCCGCTATGTCGTCTTCGTCGTCAGGAGATTCTCACTCATACCCCACATCTGTTGCGCGTCATGCGAGTCGGAGCTGCAGCAGGGGTTCTTCTACATACGGACTGTTGATGCCGCGAGCCGTCCGGCGTACAAGGCATCCGAGGTCCACGAGCTCGTCCAGCGGGCCCTGCGCAACCAGCGCGAGCATCTAGGAAGGATGCTCAGGGGGATCCTCTACGAGAACAGGAAGAGTCTGGAGCCCAGCGCCAAGATACAGCTCTCCGAGCAGCTCGAGGCATCGAGGTCGTGCTTCCAGAAGCTGAGCCGCGAATACAGGTGGAAGCCCGGCGCGACCTGGGACATATCCGTATTCCCTCCCGAGTTCGTCCAGGACAGGTTCTCCCTGTCCGAAATCCAGGATTGCGTCGGCAAGTCCTACGCGAACCCCATCGGCTCGCCCTTCTTCGACCCGGACAATGCGGATGAGAGCTATTTCACCAACGTCTCCTTGAGGGTTGTGTCGAGGAATTCCGCCTCCTTCATACAGGCATTCTCCAACGGCCTCATGCACTATCAGAAGACCTTCCCGCCGGAAAACGGCGGCTTCGAATACAGCCAGCTCCTCAGATTCGTGATGGACAGCATGCTCTTCATTGGAAAATACTACTACGAGCTGGGATACACGGACGAACTCTTCAGCGTCATGTTCAAGGGCACAGGCATGGAGAACGCGATCCTGATTCCGCCAAAGGCCAACGAGACTGGAAGAAAAAGAAGCCAGCGCTCGTTCGTGTGCAGAATACCGGACATCCAAGTCAGGATGCAGAGATCGGCCGCCGACCTCATGAGCGGAACGACCGAGCACTCATCGCGTATCTTCAAGGAGATATGCGAGAGATTCAACTTCCCCCAGGGGCAGCATGGCTCCCTCGACGACTCGATCTCGAACTACGTCAAGAAGGGCACGTTCTGAATATACGGGATGCCTACCCGTCCGGCGTTCAGCTCTTCCCAGCTCTCTCTCCGCAGGAGAGGCCGAGCAGGCGCTCTTGAATATCGGCGAACGAACTTATATATTGTCAAAATCCTGTAATAGCATTGACACAGGTATGAGACGGTTGCCAACGACTTGAAGAAAATCGCTGATATGACAAATCCTCTTGCAGTGTCATTTTTCATCGGGCTCGGCGGATTCGCCGGGTCGCTGTCCAGATACGGGCTCAGCCTCGCATCGCAGAGATTCTCGATCTCGTGGCCGCTTGGCACCCTCGCCGCCAACGTCCTCGGATGCTTCGCCATCGGCCTCATCACCGGATTCTCCGAGCGCGGAGAACTCATGTCCCCCGAGCTGCGCCTGATCCTGGCCACCGGATTCTGCGGGGGATTCACCACCATGTCCTCGATGATATACGAGACGGCCCAGATGTTTGGCGACGGCGAATACATGCACGCAGGGTTCTACGCTGGTGGCAGCTTCGTCCTCTCGATGGCCGCCTTCGCCGCAGGCGTCATGATCGTAAGAACGGCATTGAAAACAGGAGGATGAAAATGGAGAACCAGAAGGATGCCAAGCTGCTAAGGATTTTCATCGGCGAGGCGGACAAGCATGGCCACGCCCCCCTCCACGAGGTGATAGTCAGGGAGGCGCGCAAGCTCGGATTGGCCGGGGCGACCGCCTGGCGCGGAATCCTCGGATTCGGCGCCAGCAGCAGAATACGAACAAGCAAAGTGCTCGACCTCTCCACCGACCTGCCCCTCGTCGTCGAAATAGCCGACATCGAGGAGAAGATAGACAAATTCATGCCCATCCTGCACGACCTCTTCGAGAAATCCCGATGCGGAGGCCTCGTGACCATCGAAAACATCAAGGTCATCAAATACCTCCACGGCAATAAAGAGGCGGAATGATACGCAGCCCGGGAGAATATCAGAATCCTGCCTTGATCGTTCCAATCAGTCCGTTCTTCTTGTGGTGTATTTTGAGGAAGGCCATGGCCTCTTCGGCGGTATCGGCCACTTGGTAGAGCTTGATGTCCTTCGCGCAGATCTTCTGGTCGTCAACTAATGTCTTGGCGATCCAGTCCAGCATGCCCTTCCAGAATTCCGATCCGACGACCACCACTGGAATCTTGTTTATCCTTTCGGTCTGGATGAGCGTGAGCGTCTCCATCAGTTCGTCGAGGGTTCCGAATCCCCCTGGAAAGACTACGACCCCATGGGTGTATTTGAGGAAGTTCACCTTGCGTATGAAGAAATATCTGAAGTCTATCCCATCCGTGAGGTATGGGTTGGGCTTCTGCTCGTTCGGCAGTTTGATGTTCAGGCCGATTGAAACGCCTCCAGCCTCGTGCGCTCCTCTGTTCGCGGCCTCCATTATCCCGGGACCGCCCCCGGTCAGGACACCGAAACCGTTTTTCACCAGCAGGCGCCCCATCTTGACCGCCTCCTTGTAGTCGCCTTCCTCGGGCTTGGTCCGGGCCGATCCGAAAACCGTCACCAGCGGTCCCTGCTCCGACATCCTTTCGAATGATTCGACGAATTCGGACATTATCCTGAAGATGCGCCAGGGCTCCTGCGAGCTGAAATCCGAGAACAACGCCGTTTTCTCGACTGGAAGTTTTTTCCTTGTCATGACGCGACGCTCCTGTGTTTTGAAATTTGTTCGGTGATACACTTAGTCCGCCGGAGCTGAATTTCAATTGCTGAAATCCGTTCTTTGCGCCGGGATGGCGCAAAGCACTGAAATGCCGGATGGAAGATGGGGGATACAGGATGCAGGATACAGGATGCAAGATGCAAGATACAGGATGCAGGTTACAGGATGCAAGATGCAAGATACAGGATGCAGGTTACAGGTTACAGGTTACAGGATTTGGCAATCCATCCTGTATCCTGCGGCCTTGTATCCTGATGCCTGCATCCCGTGACCTGTATCCTGATGC
>CAZGJP010000356.1:0-3035 GCA_964526605.1 uncultured Lentisphaera sp. | reverse complement strand
TGAAGGCCCACGATGTCGTCTCCGAGAACCCCCATCTTGTTTCTAAGATCTTCAACGAGAGTTTCTTTTGTGACAGAAAAAGACATGCTTGTCATTTTTCAACCCGGAAGGATGTATTGTTGCACCATCAGATGTCTATGTTCGTGATCTTCTTGATGGTGAGGAATCCGGCGAAGACCAGAAGGGAGGCGCCGATTATCATCGCCAGGCCGGCGATCGAGTTGAAAAAGCCCGACATCATCTCCGGGCTGATGTAGTTCATCACGAGCATGAGAAGATAGGGCAGGGCGCCCACGATGTAGGCCTGCAGCCTGCCCTGCGCCGTGAGAGCCCTCAGTCTGCCGGATATCCTCATGCGCTCCCTTATCATCGCCGCAAGCCTCTCGAAAACGACGGTCAGCTCTCCGCCAGTCTGCCTCGCGGTCAGTATGGCTGTCGCCACAAGCTCGAAGTCGTCGCTCTGCATCCTCTGAACCATGTTGTCCAGCGCCTTCTCCAGCGGAACGCCAAGGCGTATCTCCTGCACGAGAAGCCTGAACTCGATGGATATCGGCTTCCTGTTCTCGTCGGCTATGACCTCTATCGCCTGGTTTATGCTGAAGCCAGCCTTCAACGCGCTGCTCATGGAGTTGAGGGCGTCCTCGAGCTGCTCGTTGAACTTGATCAAGCGTGATTTCTTCAGGTGCCTTATGTATAAGCGGGGCAGGGGAAAGCTCCCGATGAAGGCCACTAGCGCCACGAACGCACAGCGCCCCCAGGACCAGCTCGATCCGGCCATACCCACCACCACCACGGCCAGCAGCGAGCTTATGAACGATATCGCCAGAGTGAGGTCCACTATCTTCTCCGGGGGCATCTGCAGTATCACCTCGTCGTATTCGGCCGAGGTCTCGCGGACGTATCTCTCGCGGTATTTCCCGGAGGCCGTCGAGAAGAAGTCTATTATCACTATCGAGGCCAGGCTGACGGCAAGTCCCGAGCAGAGGCTTGCAACTATCGCAAGTATTGGAATCTGGCCCATCGTCACGACCTCCTGTCGTTGAAGATCGCTATGTCCAGATCTATCTTCGCCCTGCTTATCTCTTCCATGAACGTGGGGATGCTCCCGCAGGGGAGGTGCCTGCCAGTCATCTTCCCATCAGGCGTCCATCCCTCGTGCTTGTACTTGAATATGTCCTGCATGGTGATGACATCGCCCTCCATCTTCGTTATCTCGCTTATGTCCGTCACCTTGCGCGAGCCGTCCTTCTGGCGGTCCACCTGCACTATTATGGTTATCGCGGAGGCTATCTGCTCCCTTATCGCGCGCAGCGGCAGATCGAATCCGGCCATGAGCACGAGAGTCTCGAGACGGGCGAGGGCGTCACGGGGAGAATTCGCGTGGACAGTCGTGAGCGAGCCGTCATGCCCCGTGTTCATCGCCTGCAGCATGTCCAGCGCCTCCCCACCTCGGCACTCCCCGACAACTATCCTGTCCGGGCGCATTCGCAGCGAGTTCCTCACCAGATCGCGGATGGCTATCTCCCCCTTGCCCTCTATGTTCGGCGGCCGCGCCTCGAGACGGACCACATGCTGCTGCTTGAGCTGGAGCTCGGCTGCGTCCTCGATTGTGACTATTCGCTCGCGCGGCGGAAGGAAGGAGCTTAGCACGTTGAGAAGAGTCGTCTTCCCGGAGCCTGTCCCGCCGGATATTATTATGTTCTTCCTTATCTGCACGCAGGCATCGAGAAAGCGCGCCATCTCGTTCGTGAGCGAGCCGAAGCGGACCAGATCGTGAACCTGGAAAGGCGTCTTCGAGAACTTCCTTATGGTTATCGAGGGACCGACCAGGGACAGCGGCGGAATTATCGCGTTCACACGCGAACCGTCCTTCAAACGGGCGTCGACCATCGGCGAGCTCTCGTCTATGCGCCGTCCCAACGGAGATACTATCCTCTCTATCGCGGCCATAACCTGGTTGTCGTCCGCAAACGCCGTGTCTGTGCGGTATATGACCCCGGCCTTCTCAATGTAGACATTGTTCGGGCCGTTCACCATTATTTCCGTTATATCCGGAACGTCTATGAGATCCTCGAGCGGCCCCAGACCTATCGCCTCGTGCACCAGCTCCCGCTCTATTTTCTCGACGGTGACGCTGGAGGGCAGGGGGACCGAAAGCTCCATCATTATGTCGTGTATGGTCCCCCTCGCCTTGTCCGCAAGCTGATCCTCCGATGCTCCTGAAAGAGCCATTCTCTTGAGGTTCAGCCTCTTGAGCAGTTCGGCATGGGCATGCCTCTTTATCTCCTGGACCATGGGGCGGGACTGCTCGTCTATGCCTGAAATGCTTATCACCGGAACTCCGGACTGGACGGCCGGGCCCGGCCTGCTTCCGGACGGCTTCGACGTCTCGACTTTCTTCAGCTCCTGCTCTATCTCCTCCTTCTTCTTGGGATCAGAAAGGACCGCGTGCGTGGTCATGAACGCATCCTGCTGCTTTTCCTGCGAGGTCTTGGATATCACCCTGATCTCGACGTTCTGGGCAAGCGTGATCGTGGAGCCGAGCGGCACGTTCACAGGCTCCTGCCCAATCCTCTCGCCATCCAGAAAAGTCCCGTTGGAACTGCCGCAGTCGGCTATCTTGACGGAGGATTCGGACACGAATATCTGCGCGTGGCGCGACGATATCTCGGGGCAGTTGAACTGTATGTGCGAGGCAGGACTGCTCCCTATCCTATACGCTCCGGGAACGAGCTTCGCCTCGGCGTCTTTTTTCTCTGGCTGCTTTATCAGTATCTTGTACAAGGCGCTATTCCGGGTTTGCCTATCTGACGTTGTAGAGCTTCATGAACTTCTCGCGTTCCTTAGTGTATTTCTCGATGTTCTCCTCCAGATACTTGAAGTTCACGCTCTGGAGATCGTAGTTGAACGTGGCATCCTCGTAGTTGCGCAGACTCATCGCGAGCTTCCCCTTCTGGCTGGCGAATATTATCATCTCGACCTCGCGAGGCGTCAGCGACAGCGTGACCGTGTTGTAGCCCTTCGGCGAAGCGCCC
>CAZGJP010000355.1:0-3040 GCA_964526605.1 uncultured Lentisphaera sp. | reverse complement strand
AGCGTGGGGGAATGGATTCGTTGATGTTTTGTGGTATGGCACCCCTTGCCGGATAGCGAAAATATCATGGGAAGGTGAAGGCCGCCTACCAATTTGCCAGGAACTCGTCTATCGGCACATATGTGCGATCGACCAGAATATAAGTTTAAGTCATCCTTTCAGCCACTTGGGGATGCCTCTGCGTCGAAGCCTGGCGGCGAGCCGGTTCCTGCGGGATTTTATTTCGGAGCGGGAGCTGGACAATCCGGGGTCGCGATATGGGAGGCCGGCCGTTGTCCCGCGGATTATCCCCCATTCCTTCCCGGAGATGGGATTCGACACATGGTCTTTGGAGAAGGATGCCAGGGTTCCTCCGCGCCTGCGGCCCAGTGGCGAACTCTCCCCGATATGGAATCCGCATCTGGCGAGCGCGCCTCTCACCGTGTATGCCGATGAATACGTGGCGAGAATCGCATCCTCGCCCATTCTCTCCGCAATCCTGCGGATGAAGTCGTATGTCCACATCTCGACGTTGCTCTCGGTCGAGAAGGGGTCGAGATAGACCGCGTCGAATTTCCCGGCGGTCGCGGGCAGGACTTCCCTCCCCTCCCCCTTGAGGATATTGATGCTCAGGCCGCCTCCCGAATACGAGCTCCTGTCTAGAAGCTCCTTGAATATCCCGATGTCGGCCTCCTCCACCATTCCAAGCGCGACCGCGTTGTCCAGTCCCGAGATGTCGTTCTCCACGGAGACATAGTCCAGACTGCAGCCCGGGTGCATGCTTCTGAAGACCTTGAGCGTCTCGGAGAGATTGCATCCGTGGCCGAGGCCGATCTCGAGAATCCTCACCTTGTCTTTTTCAGCCAGGAGCCTGCGAATTTCGCAGCCCTCGACGAATTTGGTCCGCGACTCGCTCCTGGCGCCGGCGACGGAGCGGTAATGCTCCCTGTAGCGCGGGTGCCATAGGGTCGGTGAGGCGTCCGCCGTCTTCACGAGGCTGAACTTGGAAGTTCCGTCCTCTGAAATCATCGCCCTGAACATCTCGATGAACTGGGCCTTGTCCATCCCCCATTTTGGTGCGAGCACCTTGTCCTCGCCGGCATCGGAGCAAACCCTCATGAGAAGGATTTCAGGAGGGAGCCTACGGACGAAGTCCAGGAGGACGGCCGCATACTGGTGCTCGTTCATGGTCCGGATGCGACCTTCGCGATGCCATCCCTCGAAGACGGTGTCCCGCAGGACCAGCAGATTGTGTATTTTAACGGCTTTGAAGGGTAGCGAGGATATCCTCGCGGCGGTTCGGTGGAACTCGCGCCTTCCCTCGCCGGGAAGCCCCAGGATAACATGCGCCGCAAGTTTGACTCCAACGGCGTCGAGACGGCTGGCGGCTTCTTGGATGCAACGGAAATCGTGACCTCTGTTGATCAAGCGCAATGTCTCGTCGTTCGCGCTCTGGACTCCGAGCTCGACCCACAATTCGATTTCACGCGAGAGTCTCCCGAGGAGGGAGACTGTCCCGTCGGTAAGCGCGTCGGGGCGGGTGGCGATTATCAGGCAGTCGAACCCGGCGGATGCAAGTATGCTCCTGTAGAGTTCCTCGAGCTTTTCCGGGGTGGAGTTGGTCCCGGTGTGCGCCTGCAAGTATGCGGCGAGTCCGCAGGCTTCCCCGTGATTTCTCCTTATGAATCCGATCCCGGCGGATATTTGTTCCTGGAGCGGCATGCCTGGATGGAGGTGCGCCGCCCTGGCCCCGTTCTCATCGCAGAAGAAACACCTGCTTTCGAGCGCCGCCCCGCGCGGACAGCCAAGCCCCGGATCTATCGGGACCCGATACACCCTGCGACCGAACTTATCCTCAAGATATTCATGGAAGAAACGCATATCCAGTTTTCTTACGGCTTTGCCGGGGCTTGGTCCGGGACTTGGTTCTTCACGACCGGAATGTGTATTTCGAATCGCTTGAGGAACCAGAGTTTGAACGGCGAGTCCCAGAATATCGCGTAGGGATCGCCGGCGCGCCCATAGGCCGTCTGCCGCTTCAGCCATTCCTCCAGGCGGAGCCTCGCCTCGACCACATTCGATTCACTGTATGATCCTCTGGCCCCATGCGAGACCACGAGTTTAGCGGGCATGCTCCTGACTTTCACCTGCTCCGTGGACTTGAGGCGATCCGGCGATACTTCCGGCGAAAGGAAGAATCTCATCGCCGAAGAGGAGCTGCGGAGATCCGCCTCGACGGGGACGGTCATCTTGATTTCATTCTTGTTGATGTAGTTGAAGAGATTCCTGAACATGCCGTTCGCGCTGGAGCCATAGGCCTTGTCGGCGCTCGTCTCCAAGACATACGATTCAGGAATCAGCTTCTCCTCGAATGCGCCCGAGGGCGTCGGCTGGTATGCGTGATGATATGACGAACAACTCATGAGCGTCACTCCAACCAGGATGAGCAGGGAGAATGTCCCCGCAATTTTGAATTTATTTTCCATGATCCATCTCCGCATGATTTTGTGATTCATGTTGCACGATTCAAGTTACAGGATACAGGATATGCGGCACAAGATTCATAATACAAGACACAAGACGCAGGTTCATCGTCCGCTGATCAACCGGAACATACATCGGCCCGGGGGTTTTTCAAGGTTCCCTGCGTGGGATTGCAAGCGCATGAAGAAGCGGAATTCAAGCCACGGGTTCTCCGGGGGAAACCGTAGGGGGAGACCATTAGGAATCCATTAAACGGGCTTTAGGCGCTTGCATCTTGCGCTTGGCTCCGTAGAGTATGGCCCCAAAAGGACGGAGCATGGCAAACAAGGCGAAAAGGCTAATGCAGCTCGGGCATGACGCCCTCTTCAGGAAGGTTCACTCGAAACAGCTGATATACAACTGCTGCTGGGAGGATCCCCGCATAGACAGGGAGCTGATGCGGATAGGGCGCGACAGCCGGATCGTCATGATCACCAGCGCTGGATGCAACGCCCTCGACTACCTCCTCGACCACCCCGCCGAAATCCATGCTGTTGACGTAAATCCCCGCCAGAACGCCCTCCTCGAACTCAAGATG
>CAZGJP010000354.1:1650-3046 GCA_964526605.1 uncultured Lentisphaera sp. | reverse complement strand
CACATGCCATCATGTCGCTATGATAGTATCCCGTGAAAGACTCGTCTTCTATGGCGCACGGAGAGAACCATAATCCGGGTTTGAACCCTCTCTCCATGATTTTCCGTGCGAGATTGTCCATTCCGCTTGGAAACCTGTAGTTTGCCTCCCAGTCCCCGCAACGGTGCTGCCAGCCGGCGTCCACCACGATATATTCAATCTTTTTCCCAAGCACCGGGTCGTTTGCGATGAAATCCACGTTTTTCATCACATAGTCCTCGGATGGGACGCAATATGCGTAGTCCCATGAATTCCATCCGTGGACGGGTTTCTTTATGTGACTTCTGCCGTTGGGCCATTGTTTGTCTGCATAATCCTCAAGATAGTCGTGGGGTTTTCTTGAAAAAGAGATTGTCAGAGGCGGAGCTTCGATCGTTTCCGTTATCTGATCTAGCTCGACGTTGCATTTGACTTTGAATTCCTTCATGATTCCATCATCAAATCCTCCCTCGAAATTAGAGGGCAGTGGCTGTCTCATTGGGAAGCTGAAGAACAACACTTCATCGCCACAGCTCCATCCGTGGATGCCCCAGCTTGAGAATCTGCCCCCGTTGGCGGTTTTGATTGTTCCTTCGCTTCCCATTCCCCGACCATTTGTGAACAACCACGGAGGAGCTTTGAAGTGCGTGGTCGAATCCATGTAATATATTCTTTCCATCGAGAATGGTCTTTCGCTCGAAATAGAGGGGCTAATGATTATGGAATCGAGCTTTTCCCCCCGGATGTTCTGCCTTTCAAGAGAAAAAGAGATCTCCATTGAAAATGCAGCATGTGATCCGACGGCCACGAAGGCATGCCGTGAAACGTTTCTTGCTCTCCAGGATAGAGCGGAGCCTTTAAGCGGAGAGCCGTTTTCAGCCTCAAATCCTGCTTGAAGTCCTTCTATCATGAATGGGCCGGATCTGATCCGGAATCCGGCGGTCTCGAAGTTGAAGGCAACGCTTGTTTCTCCTGATTCTATTGTGATGATTCGAGAGGACATATTGGGGTCATCTATCTCCAGTCAAGGTGTTGTCTGCCTTTGATTTTCTAACACAAGTTGCCATTTAAGCACTTTTAATTTTGGCCACAGGTGATATAAAGTAAGCAACTGTGGATAAGATAGCCTTGTTTCGTCTGATTTGAAAGCTGCATATATGGGAAAAAAGGTGTGTAAAATGAAAGCGAGCGACATTTCCGAGCTTTTACTTCGTGGGGCTGGCTGGGTGGACCTGGGCAGGACATCTGATGGATTTCTCCACGGGGCACCCGAGACTGTCGTTTCGGGTGTGGCGGTGGCTTGGTCTCCGACCAACAAGGCGCTGTTGTCTGCCGCCAAGTCTGGAGCCAACATGTTCATCACGCATGAGCCCGCATT
>CAZGJP010000354.1:0-1640 GCA_964526605.1 uncultured Lentisphaera sp. | reverse complement strand
ATGGATTTCTGAGGTGGTGGTATAATGTGTCAGGACTTGTCGAGGATAAAAAGAGGATACTCGACGAGAATGGGATGGTGCTTTACAGGTGCCACGACGCTTGGGACAGGATGCCAGTGCATGGAATACTTGATTCATGGGCCTCGTTCCTTGAATTTGACGGTGAACCGAGGCGGATCGAGTCTTTCTACAAGGTATGCCTTGTTGGCGGGGTTTCAATTGGGCGTCTAGCCCGGATGATAAAGAGAAAAGTCGCTCGATTGGGGCAGGACAGAGTTCTCGTGCTTGGAGACATGGGCGGAAAAGTAGAGCGACTGGTGGTCGGAACAGGAGCCATAACGAACCTTCCCGAGATGTCCGCCCTTGGAGCGGATGCCATACTGGCTACGGACGACGGGATGAATTTTTGGGACGGTGGGCTATGGTCTCTTGACATCGGGACCCCTGTGATAATTGTGAACCACTGCACTGCGGAGAAGCCAGGAATGTTTTCCATGGCGAAATACATATCCGGAGAACTGCCTTCTTTGTCGGTTGGTTATTTTGACGTTGATTTGCCCTACCGAACGGTCTGAGATCAATGTGGAGACAGTATCTTGCATATGGAATGGCAACTAAACAGGGAGTTGATGACATGTACAACGGGCTTGGTTTGAATCTTGGAGTTCTATCAAGAATCTCGAAAGCGAAAACTCGCTCTATCAGTCCTGAAAACCTAAACGGAGCGAAGGGGGGCGGGGGAATGGCCGTCGAAGGGACTGGTGCCCACTGCGCCCGCGATCTAGGCCGGGGCTGGAAAATATCTCCCTCCATAAGGGTGAAGGCTGGGGAGACCTTTGAGCTTGCCGACATAAAGGGTCCTGGGGCGATCCAGCAAATATGGATGACTCCGACCGGCAACTGGCGCTTCAGCATACTTCGAATCTACTGGGACGAGCAGACGACTCCTTCGGTCGAATGCCCTGTGGGCGACTTCTTTTGCGCAGGATGGGGTGGCAAGGAGAACAACACCGGAGTGAATTTCAGGCAGTTGTCCTCTCTGGCGGTATGCATCAATCCTGGAAGCGCATTCAACTGTTATTGGGAGATGCCATTCAGAAGCCGTTGCAGGATAACTATTAGCAACATTGAGGAGCCGGTGGAGGGGAAACCTGAAGAGAGACAGATGACCATCTACTATCAGATCAATTATACGCTCACAGAAGTTCCTGGCGACGCGGCATATTTCCATGCCCAGTTCAGGCGATCCAACCCTCTGCCTTCAAAGGAGGTTCATACTATTCTGGATGGAGTCAGAGGACAGGGACAATATGTCGGTACTTACATGGCTTGGGGTGTGAACAACAATGGATGGTGGGGGGAAGGAGAGATAAAATTCTTCATAGATGGGGACAGGGAGTTTCCGAGCATATGCGGTACAGGCACCGAGGATTACTTCTGCGGCTCGTATAATTTCGATGTGGGGCAGCAAAATGGCGGATACAGGGAATTCTGCACTCCGTATTCCGGATTGCATCATGTATCCAAGCCTGATGGCCTCTACAGATCGCAACAGCGTTTCAGCATGTATCGATGGCACATAATGGATCCAGTGAGATTTGAAACGGATCTAATGGTGAACATACAGGCGCTCGGATGGA
>CAZGJP010000353.1:0-3055 GCA_964526605.1 uncultured Lentisphaera sp. | reverse complement strand
CAATCAACGCGACTGGAATACTCCTTCACACCGGCCTTGGAAGGGCGCCTCTATCAAAAAACGCAACCGATTCCCTCTCCATCTTCGGCGGATACTCCGTCCTGCAAGCCGACCTCGACAGCGGAAAAAGATCCCTCCGGGAGGAGAAGGCCGAAAAACTCATCTGCGAACTCTGCTCCTGCGAGGCCGCGACAGTCGTCAACAACAACGCCGCCGCCACATTGCTCGTCCTGAACACCCTCTGCGAAGGCAAGGAGGCCGTAATCAGCCGAGGACAGCTCATCGAGATAGGCGGACAGTTCAGAATGCCCGATGTCATGGCCAAAAGCGGCGCAATCCTCAGGGAAGTCGGCACGACGAACAGAACCCATCTGCGCGACTACGAAAAAGCCATCTCGGATGCAACAGGAGCCATGATTCATGTCCACACATCAAACTACCGCATCAGAGGCTTCACGGGATGCCCCGGGACTGCGGAGCTCAGGAAAGTTGCGGACAGACACAAGGGCGTGGCTCTCATAGACGACCTCGGGAGCGGCGCGCTAGTCCCCCTTCGCAAATATGGAATCCCGGACGAACCACTTGTCCGCGACTCCATGTCCGCTGGGGCGGATGTGGCGTGCTTCAGCGGGGACAAGCTCATCTGCGGTCCTCAATCAGGCATAATCTGCGGAAGACGCGAAATCATCGCGCGCATACGCAACAACCCATTCGCAAGGATGTTCAGGGTATGCAAGCTCACACTCGCCGCTCTCGAAAGCACATTGCTGCATTTCATGAACGAAGACTACGAGAAGGAGATTCCATTCTATAAAATGCTCTCGGAGGACTCCGGAGTCATTCGCATAAGGGCGGAAAAACTCTTCTCGGCGCTGTCCCAATGCAAGGACATCAAGCTGCAAACCGCCGAATCCCTCGCCTACGTTGGAAGCGGCTCAGCTCCGGACGAAGGCGTAAAGAGCTGGACGGTCAGAGTCATGCAGTCAAACTCCAAGGAAGGCGGATGGTGCGACAGGACAGCCGCTCGTATGAGAAACAATATCCCGGCCATATTCTGCCGCATCGAGGACGACAGCCTCGTGTTCGACATGAGAACCATGTCCGACGATGACCACAGGCGGCTTGTCAAGGAACTGCCGGAAATTCTTTCAAAATAACAAAAGAGGATGCATCAACCATGAACGTAGACTATTCGAAGAGAAAGAGGATAATGTCGCGCTCGATAATGCTCGGCCACTGCATCTGCGATCCGCGCAAGCCCTGCCCATGCGAGGAGTTCAAACAATTCGACGTATGCGAATGCGCCGGAGAAAAAATGCCCCAAATCGAATTGGGAAAGACGCGAATCCGCCTGACAGAACATGTCAAAGGCGCAGGATGCGCTTCCAAGATATCGAAGAAGACTCTGCATGAGATTCTCTCCGGACTTCCGCAATTCTCCGACAAAAGAGTGCTTGTCGGATCCAGCGCCGGCGACGACGCAGGAGTAGTGACGCTGCCCGGAAAGACCGGGAAGGCAATGGTCCTGACCGTGGACGTATTCGCTCCTTCCGTTGACGATCCATACACATTTGGACAGATCTCCGCGGCAAATTCAGTCAGCGACATATACGCCATGGGTGCGGAGCCCTGGTGCGCGTTGTCCGTGATCGGATTCCCAGTCGGGAAATTTCCAGACGACACCATGAGGCAGATACTGCGCGGCGGGATAGACAAGATGCGCGAGGCGGGAATCGCAGTGGTCGGAGGCCACAGCATAAACGACGAGAGCGTGAAATGCGGATTCGCGGTCGTCGGCATATGCCCCGAGAAGAAGTTCACCCGCAACGAAGGTGCCAAACCCGGTGACGCGCTCGTCCTGACCAAGCCGCTCGGAGTGGGGATCACCGCCTTCGCCGGACAGATCGGACATGCGGGAAAAAGACAGCTCGATGAAATCGCCAAGTCCATGTGCGCGCTCAACAGGACCGCATCGGAGACGATGAAAAAATTCAATGTCCACGCAGTGACGGATGTCACAGGCTTCAGCCTCATGGGACATCTCTCCGAGATCGTCAAGAACAGCTCGGTGGAAGTCGAGATGGACTTCGACTCCATCCCGCTCTTCAGCGGAGTTGCGAATTTCGCAAGGCATGGGATCATTCCTGGCGCTGTCGAACGAAACAGGGAATCGGTGAAGCCGGATCTTCTCGACCTGAGCGGACTCGCAGAGCCCCAGGAGAGCATCCTTTTCTGCCCGGAGACATCTGGCGGCCTGCTTGTATTCCTGCCTCAGAAGGACGCGGAACGATACCTCCGCGAAATTCGCAAGAAAGGAGTCTCCTACGCAGCGATCATCGGAAGGACGATCAAGAAGCACAAAGGTGGCCTGATAAGAGTGAAAAGTAGCTCGAGCGAAAAGTTCTCCCCGCTGAAACTGGAAAGAAAGACGGTAGAACAGCACGCAGAAGCAAGTAGCGGAGATGATGCTCCGGCATGTTGCGCCTCACCAACTGATGCTGTGTCCAACACTGGATCGAAGTTGCCGGCAACACCTATTTCTGCCGCCTTCGCCGAATACATGAAGGCTGTCGGCTCCCCCGGCGCGATCAACGCGAAGAACAAGAAACTAATGAGCCTCGCACTATCCGTGGCCACTAAATGCGGCCCATGCATAACGATAAATCTCCAGGCATCAAGGACTGCAGGAGCAACTGAAGAGGAGATTTCTGAAGCGGTTGCGCTCGGAGCCGCTTTCGGCGGTGCAGCGGCCGCAATGTTCTACAAGGAGACGACCGAAGAAAGAAAAAGATGAGCGTAATCAGCGTCGGAGAAGCCATGACACGGATTACACGAATTAACACGGATGATGATTTGGATGGAATTCATTCATAAAAACAAAATTTAATCCGTGGCAATCAGTGGAATCAGTGTCGGAGAAGCTATGACACGGATTACACGGATTAACACGGATGAAAGAATGGATGGATGGATGGACAGTCTTCCATCTCAAAAAAAAACAATCCGTGGCAATCAGTGGAATCAGTGTCGGAGAAGCTATGACACGGATTACACG
>CAZGJP010000352.1:0-3057 GCA_964526605.1 uncultured Lentisphaera sp. | reverse complement strand
ACCGCCTTCGCGAAACCGGAGCAGGAAAGCTCCTTCGCTCCGTCCATCAGGCGCGCGAAGTCGTATGTCACGAGCTTGTCCGATATCGCCGCCTCGATTCCCCTAACCATAAGGTCTGCAGCCTCGCTCCAGCCGATGTGCCTGAACATCATTTCGCCCGAAAGCGCCAGCGAGCACGGGTTCACCTTGTCGAGTCCCGCGTATTTCGGAGCGGTCCCGTGCGTCGCCTCGAAGACGGCATGGCCAGACACGTAGTTTATATTCGCCCCGGGCGCTATTCCTATCCCGCCGACGCAAGCGGCCAACGCGTCAGACACATAGTCGCCGTTCAGATTCATCGTCACTATCACGTCATACTCGTCGGGGCGCGTCAGGATCTGCTGGAGGAAAGCGTCGCATATGCAGTCCTTCACGAGGATCTTCCCCGCCGGCGCCTTCCAGTTGCAATCCTCGGCCGGAACGGCCTTGTCCGCAAACTCCCTGCGGACGAGGGAGTAGGCCCAATCCTTGAAGGCTCCCTCCGTGAACTTCATTATGTTGCCCTTGTGGACTATGGTGACGCTCCGGCGGCCCTGGGCTATCGCATATTTCATCGCCGCACGGACTATCCTCTCCGTGCCCTCCTCCGATATCGGCTTGACCCCTACCCCGCATTCCTTCGGGAACCTTATCTGCCGCACACCCATCTCCTTCTGGAGAAATTCGATGAGCTTGTCGGCTTCGGGAGTTCCCGCCTTCCACTCGATCCCGGCGTAGATGTCCTCGGAGTTCTCCCTGAACACCACCATGTCGGTCTTCTCGGGAGCCTTCACCGGAGACGGAACACCTCTGAAGTATTTCACCGGTCTGAGGCATACGTAGAGGTCGAGCTTCTGGCGCAACGCCACATTCAGGGACCGGATGCCGCCTCCGACTGGCGTAGTCAGAGGCCCTTTTATCGCGATCAGATATTCGGAAATCGCATCGAGCGTCTCCTGCGGCAACCAGACGTTCTCCCCGTATGCCTGGTTGGCCTTCTCCCCGGCGTATAGCTCCATCCACGCCACGCTCCTCCTCTCCCCGTAGGCCTTCTTCACCGCACCGTTCCATATGGCCATGCTCGCGCGGGTTATGTCGGCGCCAATCCCGTCGCCCTCTATGAATCCGAGTACTGGCCTGTCCGGAACCTGCAGCCTGCCATCCGGACCACACGTGATTTTTCCTCCGTCGACGGGAACCCTCACCTTGCTGTATCTTGCCACTGCCGAAGCCTCCATGATTGTTTCAAGCCGATCGTTTCAATGCCGAAGACGTATTCTACATCGTGTTCGTGAAAATTACAGCGCAGAAGCTCTCCGCCGGTGAATAATTCCTCACGCGATTTTGGATACATCGCGAAACTCCGCGCGGGCACAGGAAGTTTTGCAATCTCCCCCTTCCAGTGATAGATTGTGCGACTAAATACAAGCCCATTCTTAAAATTCCAAAAAAGGAGCCGGAAATGTTCGATGGTCTAAATCTGGGACTCGGAAATCTCTCCAGGCTTTCAAACGCGGAGACGCGCTCAATATCGGCCGAAAATCCCGACGGAAAGAAGGGCGGCGGCGGACGTCATGCCGACCCGGACCACGGCCCATCGAGGGATCTTGGCGTTGGCTGGAAGGTCCGCCCCTGCGTCCAGGTCAAGCCGGGCGAGACGCTCGCCCTGGCCGACATCGCTGGATCCGGCGCCATCCAGCAGATATGGATGACCCCCACCGGGCATTACCGGTTCAGCATACTGCGCTTCTACTGGGATGGCGAGGATACTCCCTCGATAGAGGCTCCGGTCGGAGATTTCTTCGCCAGCGCATACACCAGCTACAACGCCTTCGCGCCGATCAACTCCCTGCCCGTATGCGTCAATCCCGGCAACGCCTTCAACTGCTACTGGCAGATGCCCTTCCGCAAAAGTTGCAGGATCACTCTCGAGAACGTCGGCCTCGACCCGATGACCATTTTCTACCAGATAAACTACACCCTGACGGATGTTCCGGACGACGCGGCCTATCTCCACGCCCAGTTCCGACGCAGCAACCCTCTGCCCTACAAGAATGTCCACACGATTCTCGATGGAGTCAGGGGACAGGGCCAATATGTCGGCACCTACATGGCCTGGCAGATGAACAACAACGGATGGTGGGGAGAGGGAGAAATCAAATTCTATCTCGACGGCGACCTCCCCGGCGGCGTGGCCGGCGGAAACGTAAAGGAGCACGGCGGGGAATGCTACCCAACCATATGCGGAACCGGCACGGAAGACTATTTCTGCGGTTCATACAACTTCGAGAACAAGGCCACCAAGCAGTATCAGGAATTCACAACCGCCTACGCCGGAGTCCCCCAAGTCGTCCGCCCGGACGGCACATACCAGGCCAACACCCGGTTCAGCCTCTACCGCTGGCACATCATGGACCCAGTCCGTTTCAAGAAGGACCTCGCCGTCACCATCCAGTCCCTCGGATGGCGGTCCGGCGGACGGTATCTGCCTAACCAGGACGACATGGCATCCACGGCGTTCTGGTATCAGACCGAACCCCATGCCGAATTCCCGAAGCTGCCCGACAGGGATTGTCTTGAAATAATATGAACCGCCAGATGCGGCCAGCATCTGGAAGGAAAATTGCACGACGGCCCCCCTGCGCCTGCCACCTGGGCTTCACTTCGTAATGGAAATCCTGTTGCCGGACTTCGAAACAGTCGTCTTCAAGATCGTCGCCAAACCGATTTTGTCGGCGGTGATTTCTCCTGAGGATAGGATTTTCCCATCCATCCCTTTATTCGTCCATTTGAGCTTCTCTCCGGACTTCAGCCTGAAGTTCTGGCATCTTCTTGCAGTGATGTCCACCGTGCATTCATCCTTGGGTGCGTTCTTGTCGAGAAGGACGGTGATCTCCCATTTTGCGGCCTCGTCCACGATGTCATCAGTCTTCCAGTATAGATGGCCATTGACCTGTCCATCCGAGTCGCCGTCATAAATGTCCTTCTTTCCCTTAGCCGTGACCTGCGGAGCGTCGAGCTTCTTCGCCGTTCCCGGGT
>CAZGJP010000351.1:0-3078 GCA_964526605.1 uncultured Lentisphaera sp. | reverse complement strand
ATTCCTCCATCTCCCCTTGACAATATGGGATGACGTGATATGTTATCGTCAGAGAATTGAGGCCGAGACGGACTCGAGATATGCATTGCCGAAGGACGTAGACCAGCTTCGGGCAAGTTCAAGCGGAAGAGCTGAACGACTGCACGCCTGCCAGCCCGCCCCCACCCCGATATTGTGTTTGAAAACGACGGTTTTTCATCGTCGAAGTGGCAAAATAGGCTGTAGAGCCTGAGGAATGTGAAGATGAAAGTCCTGCTCATATATCCGGAATTTCCGGACACCTTCTGGAGTTTCAAGCACGCATTGAAATTTGTGGACAAGAAGGCGGCGATACCTCCGCTAGGGCTTCTGACGGTCGCCGCGATGCTGCCGGGATCCTGGGAGAAGAGGCTTGTCGATATGAATGTCAGGAGGCTGAAGGCCGCCGACCTCAAGTGGGCCGACTGCGCATTTTTCAGCGGAATGGTCGTGCAGAAGAAATCGGCTCTTGAAACGATATCCCTGTGCAAGAAGGCCGGACTGCTCGTGGTTGCCGGCGGACCTCTCTTTTCGGAGGCGACCGCGGATTTTCCCGAAGTGGACCATTTCATTCTTGGCGAGGCGGAGAGCAATCTTCCGCTATTTCTGAAGGACCTTGAGGACGGGACGGCAAGGAGGATTTACGAGCCGGGGGCGTTCCCGGAGATAGACAGGACTCCGGTTCCGCTCTGGGAGCTTGCGGACATGCGCAAGTATGTGACCATGAGCCTGCAGTATTCGCGAGGCTGTCCTTTCAACTGCGAATTCTGCAACGTCACGTCCCTCTTCGGGCACAGGTGCAGGATAAAGTCCACGGTGCAGGTGATCGCCGAGCTCGACAGGATGTATGCGATGGGCTGGAGGGCCGGAGTGTTCTTCGTGGACGACAATCTCATAGGCAACAAGGCGCGTCTCAAGAGCGACCTTCTGCCGGCGCTGGTCAAGTGGCAGAAGGGCAAGCGCGGAATCACCTTCCTCACGGAGGTGTCGATCAATCTCGCCGACGACCAGGAGCTCATGGAGCTGATGGCGAAGGCCGGATTCGACACGGTATTCATAGGGATAGAGACGCCCGACGAGAAAAGCCTCGCCGAATGCAGCAAGGGGCAGAACATAAACAGGAATCTCCTCGAGGACGTGAAGAAAATGCAGAGGAACGGGCTGAACGTGCAGGGAGGATTCATAGTCGGATTCGACAACGACAATGCAAGCATATTCCAGCGGCAGATAGATTTCATACAGAAGAGCGGCATAACCATGGCGATGGTCGGGATGCTGCAGGCCCTCCCCGGCACCAGGCTTCACAAGAGGATGGAGAAGGAGGGAAGACTTTCGGGGGACAGCACTGGAGACAATGTTGATGGTTCGACGAACATAATCCCGAGCAAGATGAGCGCGGAAAGCCTCAAGCAGGGCTACCTCAAGATACTCGACGAGATATACTCGCCGCGGAACTACTACCGCAGAGTGAGGACATTCCTGAAGGAATACAAGGCGCCGGTTGTGAAGACTCCGCTGCGATTTTCGCACATTCTCGCGTTCATAAGATCAATCTACATGCTTGGAATCTTCGGCAGGGGGCGCCTCCACTACTGGAAGCTGCTGGTCTGGACGCAGTTCATGCGGCCCAGGTTCATCCCGCTTGCCGTAACGCTGTCAATATACGGATACCACTTCCGGAAGGTCTCTCGGAAAAACCGGGACTGACCGCGGAAGATGTGGAAATCGCGGGACAGTATTCCCTGGCGAATTCACAAGACGTGGCCTTCAATCCCATCCACGCGGACTCGTGACATTGGTCACATTGCCATCGCCATTGAGTTCAACCATGAAAGATGAACGACGGGGCGTCATCCCGAGGAAGTGCAGTTGAAGTCGCAAGGGGACAGTATCCATGCCGCTATATTTGGTTGTCATATAATCGGTGAATTCGTCTCGAGAGATAGTCCGCCATTGCCCATTCGTCTTAGCTTGGAACGAGCAGATGTGTCGACCTTCGAGCAACGCTTCAACATTCTCAAAACTCATGCCCGGTTCTATCGCTTCCCGCATCCGTCGGGCTCTCCTGCCCGGCTCTCCAATCTGCCAAAATGAATAGGCCATCAATACCAGCGCCACCAGCGCCGATATCAAGCACCCTCGTTTTCGAGAGGAAGTTTTTGCCTGCTTGTCCTGTTGCTCTTGCATGTTTCCAACAAGTTATCAGATCGTTTCTGTCAAGCATTCGGACTCTAATTCGTCCTCCGGCGAATTTCAAGTGTTTAACTGATGGGAATTTTGATTTTCATGATGGGGCCAAGATGGGGGCTGCCAGTACCCTGCAACCCTTAAATTTTCAGGCAAGATTGCGATAATTCTGGATGACTGCTTCGTGCGGGAGAGTTTTTGGATTCTAAAATGCACTTCTCCATTCCGTCGGGCTTTTTCCAGTCCTCTCTCTGAAGAATTTTCCGAAATGGCCCGCCTGGGCGAAACCGCATGCCGCGGATATCTCTTTGACACTCATCCGCGTTTCGGAAAGGAGCTTCGAGGCCTTCTCAAGCCTGATGTTCTCGATGTGGCGTTTCGGTGAAATCCCATGCTCCCTCACGAAGGCTCTGAAAAGGGTCGTCCGGTCTATCTTCATGGCATTAGCTACTTCCAAGACTGACGGCACGGGCTCCATCCGGTTTTCAATTATCGAAATGAACGAATCCGAAATGCTTTTTCCGCCGGGATTTTTCTTCCTCCCCGATAGCATCCCTGAAAGCAGGTCAAGGCATTTGCAGGCGGCGGTCATCGGGTATAACGCGGGGAATTCCCCCTCGGAATAACTGCCTGCTATTTTTTTTAGGAGAGTCCCCAGTGCCCCGGGATTGCGGATGCGGCAAAGCGGTGAGTTCCTGGTGATGCCAGCTGAACAGAGCGCCTTCTCCGTATTGCCGCCTTCGAGCCTTAGCCAGACATATTCCCACGGACTTTCCGGAAAATCGTTGTAGACAATGTGGTCGCCCGGAAAAAAGGTGAAGGCTGTCGCCGTACCCGCCTCGAACTTCCTGCCGTCCCGTCTGAAAATCCCAT
>CAZGJP010000350.1:235-3083 GCA_964526605.1 uncultured Lentisphaera sp. | reverse complement strand
GGAAGTCTTGAAATCCGCTCGTATCCTGCATCCCGTATCCCGCATCCTGCATCCCGCATCCTGTATCCTGTATCCTGTATCCTGCATCCCGTATCCCGCATCCTGTATCCTGTATCCTGCATCCAGTATCCCGCATCAACAATGAGACGATCCGTATGACCAGCGTAGTCAGGATGAAGAAGCTGAGCAAGTCCTATAGGATGGGGGAGGGCGACCTCGTCGTCCTAAAGGGGCTGGACATCTGTATAAACGAGGGAGAGTTCATCGGAATAATGGGCGCCTCCGGCTCGGGAAAGTCCACACTGCTCAACATACTCGGACTCCTCGACGTGCCAAGCACAGGCTCATATGAATTGAAAGACCGGGAGGTCGGCGGACTCAGCGACGACGAACTCGCCGAACTGCGGAATTCTTACATAGGATTCATATTCCAAAGCTTCAACCTCTTCCCCCATCTCACGGTCCGCCAGAACATAGAGGTCCCTCTCGTCTACGCCGGAATCCCTAGGCGCGACAGGATGCGCATATGCCAGGAGAAGGCGGAGAAAGTACGCCTCGACCATCGGCTCGAACATCGTCCGACGCAACTCTCAGGCGGCGAATGCCAGCGCGTGGCCATCGCGAGGGCCCTCAGCAACAACCCATCCTTCCTGCTCGCGGACGAACCCACCGGCAACCTGGACGAGAAAACAGGCAATGAAATCATGGCCATCTTCAAGGACCTCCACAGGAACCACAACACCACGATAATAATGGTCACACACAATCCCGAACTCGTCCCCTACTGCGACAGAATCATATCCCTGAAGGATGGAAGGGTGGACAATGCTTAAGGCCGATCTCCTCAAACTCTCATTCCACAACATCTTCCTCCACAAGGTGAGATCATCGCTCACATCCCTGGGAATAATATTCGGAGTCGGCAGCGTCATCTCCATGCTCGCAATCTCCGAAGGCGCCAAAAGAGAGTCACTCGCGCAGATCGAAGCAATGGGAACAGACAAGATACTCCTCTTCAGCAGAAAACCCGTAGCGACAATGTCCTCGGGTTCCGCAGACACGGGAATGGTCCAGAAGTTCGGAATAACCGAGAATGATCGCCTCACGCTCCGCAATTTCGACAACATTACAGGAATCACCACCGCCAGAAACGCAAGAAAGAAAATCCTCCGGGGAGCCACGCCCGTCCGCGCAAAAGTCGTCGGCGTCTCGATCGAATTCCTGCATGACACCAAATGCGATGTCGTGGACGGAAGATGGTTCACCCCAATCGACGCCGAAAGCCGGCCGCCTCTCTGCTTGATAGGCAAGAACCTCAAGAAAAACCTCTTCAGCATCGGAAAGCAGAACGTCGTGGGAGAGATGATCCGGGTCGAAAACTTCGTCTTCAAGATCATCGGCGTGATGGAGAACAAGGTCGGAAGCCAGCTCCCGGAGCTCGACAGCCCCAACGACATGGTGGTCATCATGCAGGACGCCTCCGACGCACTCTTCGGGCGGAACTCCTACACGATGCGCACATCGAGACAATTCGACATCGAGGACGTGGACTACGACCTGCTGATAATGAAAGTCGGCGACATTTCGTTCATAGACGACACGGCCAAGCGAATCAAAAACTACATGGAGAAAACCCACAGCAGGCAGGAGGACTGGGGGGTCGTGGTCCCCTACGACCTCCTGAAACAAAGGGAGAAGACTCAGAACATCTTCACCCTCATAATGAGCTCCATCGCGGGAATATCCCTCCTAGTAGGCGGAATAGGCATCATGAACATCATGCTCGCCAACGTATATGAACGCAGAAAGGAAATAGGCACCAGAATGGCCCTCGGCGCCAAGAAAAAGGACATACTCGCGCAATTCCTCGTCGAAACAGTGCTCCTCACGCTAAGCGGAGGCTCGATCGGCGTCCTCGTCGGAATATTCCTCTCACAGGCCGTCACATACTACGCTGACTGGAAGGTCGTATTCACGTTCTGGAGCTTCGCCCTCTCATTCATCATCTCCACTATGGTCGGAATAGTGTTCGGCACCTATCCCGCCTGGAAGGCATCAAGGCAGAACCCGATCGAAATCCTCAGAACCGAATAACCCACCTCTGCCCTTTGTCCTCTGCGCCGTCCCGTCAAGTACTTTGCGCCGCCTGGCCAAGTACTTTGCGCCGTCCCGGCGCAAAGATGTTTGCGCGGGGACCCGTCTCCGCCTACGGCTACGCCGTGGCATGCCGCGCAAACTACCTCCATTTCCGCCCTCCGCCCCGCCAGAGGCGGGCAAGCCTCTGCCCTAGTGCAATCTACATAGAGCCAATGGTGAAAAACAATAATTCCACAGCTCCAACCTTGCTTTTGGCAGAAATCATGCTAGAATGATATTAGATTTTCGCTAGTTTTCACCAAAAAGAGGGCCTGCAAGATGAAAGTCCGCCATCGCAACTTCACTCTCGTCGAACTGCTGGTCGTAATGGCAATCATGGCCATGCTACTATACATCGCAACCCCGGCCTTCGAGAAAATGGCCAAGGGCGGCGGAGTAGAACTCGCCGCAAGAAACACCTACAACTACCTCTCCCTCGCAAGAAACTACGCCATCACAAACAGACAGTATGTCGCCGTGGTCTTTCCAATGAAGGGAAGGACGAACAACCCATCATCAGGAATCCCATCTGACTATTACAACCGCTCCTATAGAGCTTGCGTCGTCAACAGTTCGAGCAACTTCCAAAGATGGATACCCAGCGAGACATGGCAATTCCTTCCAACAGGGTCCTTGTTCTTGGACACGGGCGATGACAACGCTGACAATCCTGTCGGGGACAACGATGAAAGAAACGACGACAGCGGAGCCA
>CAZGJP010000350.1:0-225 GCA_964526605.1 uncultured Lentisphaera sp. | reverse complement strand
TGGACAATGTCAATTTCTCAGATCTTTCTGGTGGATCTAGCGGCGTAAACGATGTGATTGCCATAATTTTCAAGCCGACTGGGAAGATACAGGGCTCGCAGAGGTATGTAGAGATCGGAGAAGGAAAATATGATGGTTCGAGTATCGTTGTGACCAATACGAACACTGCATCTTTGGTGACCGTCAAGGTTGACCAATACACCGGCCGCGTATCATACGGGGAAG
>CAZGJP010000349.1:0-3083 GCA_964526605.1 uncultured Lentisphaera sp. | reverse complement strand
CGGACTCGACGTGGAGGTTGCCGCGTCAATGTGCAGGGTCGTCATATCGGACAAGGACTACCTCTTGTTCATCTTCAAGGACACCAGCACCGAGAGCCAGATTGCGAAGCGCCTGCACGAGCAGATGCTCTTCTCCAACACCCTGCTCGATGTAAATCCGGTCCCGGTCTTCTACAAGAACAAGGAAGGCAGATACCTCGGGTGCAACGCCGCCTTCGAGAAGTTCGTTGGAGTCAAGAGGGATGCGCTGGTGGGCAAGACCGTATACGACATAAGCCCCCGGGAGATTGCCGAGGAATACGACAGGAAGGACAAGGAGTTGTTCGAGAATCCCGGCACTCAGATATACGACTGGAAGGTTCGCAGGAAGGATGGCGAGACGAGGGATGTCATATTCAACAAGGCCACCTACACGGACAAGAAGGGGAACGTGGTCGGATTGATCGGCGCAATAAGCGACATCACCGAGCTTCGCCAGAAGAACCGCGAGATCCGCCAGGCATACGAAAGATGGCAGCACACCTTCGACGCCTTCGAGGACATGGTCTTCGTTATAGACCGCGACTACAAAATCATGCTCTCGAACAAGGAGGTGAAGAAGAACTTCTTCGGGGAATTCGTTGACGGCGCTAAATGCCACAAGATCATCCACGGAGAGAACTCGCCGCCCGACTACTGCCCATGCGGCAAGGTCTTCGAGGATGGACAGAAGCACCGCATCGAGATATTCAACCAGCAGCTCAAATCCTACTACGAATGCTCTTTCTATCCTGTCAAGGACTCCAAGGGCGGGGTCGAGCAGGTCATACACGTGATGAAGGACATCAACGCCCGCAAGAAGGCCGAGATAGAGATGCACAGAAGCCGCAACGTCCTTGTCGCCCAGAACAAATCATTGGTCAGGCTCACCGACGCGGGCACCATATTGAAAATGCCACTTGACAAGTTCATGAAGGAGATTCTCACCGAGACAAGCTCCGTCATGAAGGTTGCAATAGCGGGTCTGTGGTTCTTCGACTCAAAGAGAAGCAAGCTCTCGTGCGCCTGCGCATACGATTCGAGGAGGAACGCCTTCCACAGCGGAGACGAGCTGCTCGTGAAGGACTACCCGTCCTATTTCGAGGCGATACTCCATGACAAGCTGGTCAGCGCGGACAACGCCCACTCCGACCCCGGCACGCTGGAACTGCTTTCAATATATCTCCTGCCCAACGGGATAACATCCATGATCGACAATCTCATTAGTCTCGGCAAGGAGCCGCTGGGAGTGCTATGCTGCGAACATGTTGGCGAGCCCAGGAACTGGACCATCGAGGAGACCAACTACGTCATCTCAATATCGAACATCATATCGCTCTACATGCAGACATCGAAGGCGGAGAACACGCAGAGGGACCTCGATGAGCAGATCGAGAAGTTCAACAATCTCGCCTCGCAGACTGACGCCGGCCTCGTCGTTCTGGACGACGACGACAAGGTCGTCTTCGTCAACCAGACCGCGGAGACCTTCCTTGGAGAGGACATCAAGGGCATTCTAGGGGAGAGATGTCCGGACTACATTCTCCGCGCCGACGATGGGAGGGGAATGGAGATAATCAGGAAGAACGGCTCGAAAGGCAGGGCTCTTGTGAAGGCGGAGCATTGCGAGTGGGAGGGCAGGAAGGCCAGGCTCCTCACGATCAGCGACATCAGTGGAATAAAATGATATCCGGTTCCGCGCGGCGCGGAACGATCAGGGCAGAACTCCTGCAATTCTTCCCGCCAGTCCGGCCAGGGATTCCACGCTCCCGACATCGAGGCTTGAAGCCAGGAGGACATCTCCTGAAGCGCCGTCGGCAAGTCCGTGCGTCCCTTTCACTCTGCGGTCGTCCTGCGAGACCGAGAAAGGGGGCCAGAGAGACATGAACAGCTCGCATGGATCGAATCCGGGCTTGTTGTGGATGTCCACGTGGGAAGCGTATTCCGGGGCCTCGCCCTTCGATTCCCACCATCTGTAGGAGAACCAAGAGCCGTGTTCGGCCAAAAGCGTCAGATTCCCTTTCCCGTCCCCGGAACGGTTCTCAAGCACCTGCGCCACGCCCGGAACCGACTTCAGCGCAGCGGCCAGATCCGCCGTCGAGGCCCCGAGGGAGTGGACATGCGCCACCTGATGGTCGCAAAGGGCGAAAGCCTCCGAGCCGAACATGTCCGGATAGAGCATGCCGGAGACCTGTCTCGTCCTGAAAAAGCCTTTCTCGATAAGTATCCTGTTCGGATAGACGACGTTCTCCGCCCTCTCGATCTGATAATCGCCCAGGACGATGATTTCGTATCCTGCGATTTTCGCAAGCCCGTGGAGCCGCTCGATCCGCTTCTCCAGGAATGCGAAGGCGGTGGCCTCCTCCTTCCCGCCCGGACCGAAGCGCTGGAGATCGTAGTCCAGATGCGGAAGATACGAAAGGACGAGGCCGGCCATCTCCGCCTTCATCACATGCTCGGTGGCTTTCACGATCCATTCGGTCGAGTTGCCCGACGTGAACGGACCCCAGTAGTCGTAGAGGTTGAACCTCGATCCGGTCCCCGAGCAAATCTGCCTGTAAAGACCGTCGGGCCGGGAATAGCAGTCCTGTATCATTCCTCCGTGATGCTTGTGTATCGGAGCAGGAGATATCACAACGTCGCTGTCCGGTCCGAGCGACTGCTGAAGGCATATCTGGGCCACTCTGCCTCCTCGATCCCTATATCCCTCCCAGAATCTCGCCCCCTTGTAGAGGCCCGAGGACTGCTCCCAGAAGAAGGCCTTGCGAATTTCGCAGTCGAAGAATCCATTCGCCGCCATGTGGTGCGCATCCGGAGACAGTCCCGTCCTCAGCGATGCCTGCACCGGACAGGTGAGGGCCGGAAACACTGTCTTCGTGGAAGAGGTTTTCAAGCTCCTCCAGAAGGCGGCCTTCGCGTTCCTTCTGAACGTGTCGTGGCCCAGAGCTGCGCAGATGAGGATCAGTATCTTCATAGGATGCCCTTGTCTAGGAAGCTGAAGTAGCCCGACGATCCGACGATGATGTGGTCGTGAACCCTGATTTCCATTGGTTTGGCGGCCTCCT
>CAZGJP010000348.1:0-3091 GCA_964526605.1 uncultured Lentisphaera sp. | reverse complement strand
GGATTTTTCCCTTCCATGCGGCAATTCTACCGCGGAACTCATGGGGAATGCTGAGATTCAAATACCTTCCGAGCATCTCGGAAGGTAGCCTGACATTGCTCCATGATGTCGCCGACTGGTCTCCGGTGGCGTTGTAGGCCGTCAAATCTCCCTTGAACATCCCGGCCATGTATTTCCGGTAGGAGCGCAGGTTTTTTGGGAGCATTCCGGGATTGAGTATCGACCCGATCAGCCTTTCTTCCACAGGAATATTCTCCCTCCATGTTCGGAAGTCGTGGACGAGCTCCGGATCGACGTTGTCCGGCTTTTCAACGCTCCTCCAGCTGAGCACCGGCCTGCACCAAGCCCGTTGTGCGGCCATGGTCTGGTTGTTGTATTTCGCCTCCGCATATTTCTGGAAGAGGATGACGTCATTGAACCAGAATTCGGGGTAAGGCTTGATGGACCAGGAATCGGCCTCGCTCTTGACCGAGCCTGAAAGCATCAGGAGCAATGGGTAGATCATGGAGATCGAGCCAAGAAGCAGGATCACATAGATTGCCCCGTAAAGCAGTCTCACCTTGACGCTTCTCTTTCCTATTTCACTTATTATAGGCATTTCTTAAATCCTTTGATCCATGATACTGGATGCTTGATACTTGTTATTGATGTTTAAATCACTTCCGAACTCCAGAACTCCAGAACTCCAGAACTCTAGAACTCCAGAACTCCAGAACTTTAGAACTTTAGAACTCCAGAACTTCTTCCTTACTTCCCGCCCGCCGCCTTGAACTCCATCCTGCTCAGGCTCTGGAGCCGGTGTACCGTGAAGCCTATCAGCATGGCCCCGAGGACCCATGCCATTGCCGTCGCCACACCGAACCTGAGGTATCCGAAGGCCTCCCAGAAGATGTGCAGGCCGATAACTTCGGTTTCGCCATACGGGGCATAAGGTCCACCGCCCGTCATGGCGAGCACAAATTCGCTTCCGCTCTTCATGCATCCTATTGCGGCCCCGATGAAGTTGATTGCGATGAGGGATTTTATTGAAGGGAGGGAGATGCACCAGACCTTGCTGAAGGTGTTCGCCCCGTCTATGTCCGCCGCTTCATACAGATCGTCCGGGACTCCCTTTAGCGCGGCCAGATAGATCAAGCAGCCTGGTCCCATTCCGGCCCAGATCGAGGGGAGTATGCAGAATAAGAGGGCGAACTTCGGGGAACTCAGCCACTGGGAGCTGAATTCCGCGACATTGCTGCCGCATACATGGTTGATCATGGCCACGAAGAAATTCAGTATCTGATTTATCATGCCATGCTGGCCATAAAATCCCTTCCAAAGGAAAATGACTACGACGCCGGAAAGCATCGCGGGAAGATAGTATATTGTGCGGAACAGTATTTTCCCCCTCGGGACCTCGGACAGCAGGAGGGCAAGCACTATCGGAGCGATGAATCCGAGGCACATGAAGATCATCGTATATTTCAAGGATACCAGCATCGCATACCAGAACTCCTTGCTGAAGAGGACCGTTGCAAAGTTCTCAAATCCGACCCAGATGCTGAATCCCCGGACGTTGTAGTCCTGAAACGCCATCACAGTGCCTCTGATCAGAGGCCAGTAACTCCATACCGCTATGCTCAGCACCGCCGGAAGAAGTATCAGATAAGCCATCTTGTGCCTTCCAAACTGCCATTCGCCGCGCGCCATGTCAGCTTCGCTGCGCGCCATGCTCCGGGAGAAGGTCCTGAACACCTTGAATATCACAAATATGAAGATTACGAATATCGCGATGGACACCGCTGTGGCCACGTTGGTCCTGAACCTGCGTACGTTCTCCGGAAGTATGTTGAGCATCTTTTGGTTCGCCATCTCGACGCGGACATTCAGAATGTCCTGTATCCTCTTCTTCGCTCCATTTTCATCTTTGGCGTCAATGCATCTTTTCACTTCATCATCGGTGCGTATCTGATCGATAGACTGGCTCATGTAGCGGTAGACCAGCTGGCAGTTCTTGCCGTAAGGCTCGGGAACGCCTTCCTTCAGGGCCTCTTCCGAGGCCTCCGTCCATCCCGGAGGCACCTTGCCGACAAGTTCCGGATAGCCGGCCCGTTCAAGAAGTTTCGGCTGGACGAAACGCCCCATTCCGTTCTCGATGTATACTCTGGCCTGTATCATCCTCGCCTCGTTTCCTCCAAGGAACATCATCCATTTCCAAGCCGCTTCACGCATGGGAATGTCCTTGTCAAACCCGGCATAAATTCCGGTCATCTGCGCATTGAATTCGCTGCCCCTCCTTCCACCCGGACCTTTTGGCACCGGCCCGAAGTTGACAGTGTTCGGATCTATCTGCTGGAATGATTTCCTGTCGATGTAGGCGAAATACATCGCATACTGAATAGCAGAATTCTGCTCTCCCACGTTTACAACCCCTTCGAATTTCCCATGCTGATTTTCGAAGTTCTCCAGGAAGAGCCGGGCTACGTAGTAGTAGGCCTCCACCGCCTCGGGGGAATTGAACACGCAGCGCCAGCTGCCCTGCGCGTCCTGCTCGACCACCCTGGCCCCGCATGAATAGAAGAAGCTCAAGGTGGACCATCCCAGCTCGCCGAGCGGGATGTTGACCCCGTAGATGTTCTCCTTCGGGTTATGGATAGTCCTGGCCCATTCCATGAACTCGTCCATCGTATCAGGAGCCCTGTCGGGAAGTCCAGCCTCCGCAAAAAGGTTTTTCCGGTAGAAGAGGGCCATGACCGCCTGCTCCTGTGGCAGGCACCAAACATGGCTGTGCTTCGCCGAGGGGCTCCCACCCCATTCCTTCACATACGGGCAGTCCTTGCCATAAGGACACTCCCTTCTTATGACCTTCCAGCACTGCGACGATATTCTTTCCTCAAATTTCTCCTTGTAAGCGGTCCCTTCTCTCAATGCCGCCAGATATTGATCCGATGTCATCAGGTGTCCGTCCTTCACATCGACCCCGGATTCCTTCTCCATATACTTGTCCAGCGGATATAGGAATTTCTGGCTTATGTAGGTGTTCGACTGGCGGAAGTTCACATAGAGCACGGCGGGCGATATGTCGCCGGCGATCTGCATGAGCGGAACAGTG
>CAZGJP010000347.1:0-3091 GCA_964526605.1 uncultured Lentisphaera sp. | reverse complement strand
AAGAGATTTCAGGGGGCAAAGTTTCCTGCAAGACTCATTCAGAAGCATTAAAACTATCTAAAGAATCATTACGATGATCGCCATTTATCATCCAGAGGCGGAAGATGAAATGATTGTAGCGGCGCGATATTATGAAAACGAAGCTAGTGGATTAGGCGTTAAATTCCTTGATGACCTTGATAAAAATTATCAAGTGCCCTGACACTTGGATCACCATTGACGGCGATATAAGGAGACATCTGTTCACCCATTTCCCCTTTGCTGTTCTTTACAGAATATTTGATTCCAAAATTAGAATTCTTGCAGTGATGAATTTGCACAGAGAACCTAATTATTGGAAAAATAGGATATAAAATTCGAACAAGCCAAATTCAGCGGACGTGCTACCGCCCACCGCTGATTTGTAGCGTTGGCAGCAGGAAGGTAGATAATCAGACGTAAAAGTCACAGTATTTTTCGGGGTCGTGGTCGCTATCGGAATCGGAATCGAATGGATTCTTCACTATATTTTGAATTAGGGAAGGGAAAGGAAATAAGACGGGGGACAACGATACCGATTCCGACCCCCGACACCGATGGAAGAAGAAATATAAATGCCAACAAATCATTTCACCTGACGGCGACAAGTCCTATGTCTACGTTTTTTTCGACAAGGCCCTCCGGAAGACAGACGACCCCGCCTTGCCAAGGCTACGCCGGGCGGGCAGTGGACGGGGGACAGATTTCAGCGACTATTCTGACGGGACTTACTAGTTAGGTAGAGCGGCCTTGTCTTTCGGCCGGGTCCAGCCCCATTTCGAGAGTTTTTCCACGACGGCGGAGACCAATCTTTCCGGGGCGGATGCTCCCGAGCTGATTCCTATTGTCGAAGCCGACCGCAGCATTGACTTGCGGATGGATTTCTCGTCGTCTATCAGGAAGGCCCTAGCTCCGGACTTTCCGGCCAGTTCCTTCAGCCTTTTGGAATTTGAACTGTTCTTCGATCCGATTATGAAAAAGACATCAACTCTCCCGGCGAGCTTCCTCACCGCGGCCTGCCTCTCGCGGGTGGCATAGCAGATGTTGTCCTTGAAAGGGGTGAGCTTCGCCCCCAGCCGGCGTTTGAGGGCGCGATATGTGGAGGCGGTCTCCTCGGGATTGAGAGTGGTCTGGGTTAGGCATGCGAAGTGCTCGGACGCTCCCGGGCATATTTTCCCTGCGTCAGCTGCTTCCTCCACGATGTGGAATGGGCCTTTTATCCGTCCAGATGTGCCGATTATCTCCGGATGCCTTCTGTTTCCGATTAGTATCAGGGTCAGGCCGGCCTCGGAATATTTTCGTGCCAGCCCATGGATTTTCTTCACAATCGGGCAGGTCGCATCGCTTATGACCAGATTCCTCCTGCGGGCTTCGCGCTCGACGGATTCCGGGACGCCATGGGCGCTGAAGACCACGTCTGCGCCATCGGGAATTTCGTCCAGGCTTTCCACGAACACGACTCCCTTCCGGCGCAGTTCACCTATCACATGCCTGTTGTGGACGATCTCGTGGCGGACGTAGATTGGCCTTTGCTGTTTCCGCAGGAGCCGCTCGACGGTCTCGATGGCGTTCTTCACTCCCGCGCAAAAACCTCTGGGATGGGCAAGAATGATTTTTTCGCGCAAAGTCATGCGACGGTCGCGTTTTCAGTCTTCGGCTGTTCGGCCGGGGCTGGGTCCATCTTGGTTCCGAGCTTGCGTTCGAAGACTTTCCTGCAGGTCTCCTTGAACTTCCTCATCTCGTTCCTTTGCGCGTAGGGCTGGACGTAGCGGAACTTCTTGCCCTCGTAGTTTCGGAGTATCACGTCATGTTCCCCGATCTTCTGGGCGTAGCTTGGCAACATCGGTATCTTGCCACCTCCCTCCGGGGCGTCTATCACGAACTGCGGGACTGCGAGACCGGAAGTCCATCCGCGCAAGCTCTCCATGATATCGAGCCCCTTCTGGACGCTCGTCCTCAGATGCTCGGTCCCCTCTACCATGTCGGCTTGGTAGATGTAGTAGGGGCGCACCCTGGCCTTCAGAAGCCTGTGCATGAGCTCCTTCATCACGGAGGGATCGTCGTTCACTCCCTTGAGCAGGACGGTCTGGTTCCCAAGCGGGATTCCGGCGTCCGCGATTTTCGCAAGGGCCGCGACCGACTTCGGGTTGAGCTCGTCCGGATGGTTGAAGTGCACGTTCATGAACAAGGGATGGAATCTCTTCAGCATTCCCACCAGCCTCGAGGTTATCCTTTCCGGCAGGAAGCATGGCATCCTCGTTCCAATGCGTATTATCTCCACATGGGGTATGCTTCTGAGCGAGGACAGGATTCTCTCCATCACGGCGTCGTCCAGCATCAGAGGGTCTCCGCCCGAGACGATCACGTCCCTGATCTCGGAATGCTCCCTTATGTAGTTCATTCCTTCGTCTATGAAGGACAGATTGATCTGCTCCGGGTCTCCGACCTTTCTGCTGCGGGTGCAGAATCGGCAGTATGATGCGCAGAAGGGCGAGACCAGGAACAGGCATCTGTCGGGATATCTGTGGACTATGCTCCGGACCGGGGAGTCCTTGTCCTCCGCCAGAGGGTCCTCCATGAGGCAGTGCTTCTCCAGCTCCCTCTCGTCCGGGATAATTTGCTTGTATATGGGATCGTCCTTCTCCCTTATCAGGGAGTAGTAGTGGCGCGTGATCCGCATCCCAAGCCTGTCGGACAGAGTTTTTAGCCTGTCCAGCGGGACGCCGAATCGCCGGGATATCTCCTCGGGGCTGACGCAACCGTCAAGCAGCAGTTTTTTCCATCTTTCCATGGCCATTCTCCCTTATTCTGAAGTTTCTCGCGATTCGCTTTATGAAGATTATCTTGTTGTCTCTCCTCCTGTAGAAGTCCTTTATGATGGCACCCACCTTGTATTGCTTCGCCAGATAGAAGCGGCGTGTGTCCCTGTATCTGCTCGTGGACGATGTCTCGACGACGATCATCTTTCCGCCGAGGGAGGATATCTTTCTTTCGGCGAAGGCGAGGAGCCTGCCACCTATTCCCAGCCCGTGGAGGTCGGGGTCCACGGCTATCCAGTATATGTCATATGTGT
>CAZGJP010000346.1:0-3095 GCA_964526605.1 uncultured Lentisphaera sp. | reverse complement strand
GGCTATGCCGCCGGATTCCCCCTCGGCAGATACTACCCCGAAAGAAAGCGGCAGCTCCTCGTCGCGGTGACTGAAAAGCGAAGGAAGGAGGAGCTCAAGGCCTTCGCGACAGCTCTGGAGGCGGCGATATGGACCTGATATTCAAGATTGGAAGTCCCGGAAGAAGGGGATCCACCATTCCCGCCGCCGACGTGCCTGAGAAGGTCTCGCTTCCGAGCGGGCTTCTGAGGGGGCGGAAGGCGGAGCTCCCGGAGACTTCCGAGCTTCAGACCATCCGCCATTTCACTCTCCTGAGCAGGAAGAACATAGGAGTGGACAGCACGTTCTACCCGCTCGGATCATGCACCATGAAGTACAACCCGAAGTTCCACGAGACCGTCTGCGCCATGCCTGAATTCTCGGAACTTCATCCGCTTCTCCCCCAGCTCAGGCATGGCGGTGCCCTCACACAGGGCGCACTCGCGGTGATTTACGAGACTGAACGGATGCTCAGCGAAATACTCGGATTCTCGCAGTGCACGATGCAGCCTCTCGCGGGCGCCCACGGAGAACTCACCGGCGTCATGATGATCGCCGCATACCACGCGGACCGTGGCGACAGGGAGAGGAGGATAATGCTGATACCGGATTCCGCGCACGGCACGAATCCGGCCAGTGCGGCGATGGCCGGATTCACCGCAAAGACCATAAGAAGCGCGGCCGACGGCGGCGTGGATCTCGCCGAACTCAAAAATTCACTGGATGAAAAGGTCGCCGGGCTTATGATAACATGCCCCAACACGCTCGGTCTCTTCGATCCGGGGATAAGCGAGGCATGCAGGCTGGTCCACGAGGCGGGCGGCCTCGTATACTGCGACGGCGCGAATCTCAACGCGCTTATCGGAATCATCCGCCCGGGAGAACTCGGCGTGGATGTGATGCATGTGAATCTTCACAAGACCTTCGCATCGCCTCATGGCGCAGGCGGCCCAGGCTCCGGCCCCGTCGGAGTGGTCGAGAAACTCGTCCCATATCTTCCGATCTCGAGAGTGGAGAAGAGGGACGACGGCACATACGCCCTTAAATACGATTTTCCGAAGAGCATCGGATACATAGCCCCCTTCTACGGAAACTTCGGAGTCATACTCCGTGCATACGCCTACCTCCTCACCGTCGGATCCGAGGGGCTCGAGAAGATAGCTCTCTATTCAATCCTCAATGCGAACTATGTGAGACAGAAGCTCAAGGGCTCCTTCGATCTGCCATACGACAGGACATGCATGCATGAGTGCGTATTCTCCGCGGAGAAATCCCTGGAGAAGGGAATTCACGCCGCCGACATCGCCAAGGCCCTGATAGACAAGGGATATCATCCGCCCACGATATGCTTCCCGCTCATAGTCAAGGAGGCGCTCATGGTCGAGCCCACCGAGACGGAGGACAAGGACACGCTCGACAAATTCATCGAGGCGATGGCCGACATAGCGGATACAATCCAGTCCGATCCGGCGAAGATAAAGGCATGCCCGGCCAGCACCCCGGTCTCCAGAATAGACGAAACCGCCGCCGCAAGAAAACCCATCACAGCCTGCATCGGCTGAAAAAACGAAACGATGTCGAAACTGGAAACTTCCGTTTAGCCCGTTTTTTGTGCAAAAAAAGGGAATAGATTGATTTTCTTCGTGGCTTTGTGCGAGGGAAAAATCATCCGATTCCGATTGCAACTCCGATCGAAACGCCGTTCAGCGAATATTTATAAAAACGGCTCAGCTGTCTGATATGGAGTGGGAGAGGCAGACTGAGCCTGTCCATGCGCGGAGTTTTTCGATGTATTTGGCGGTCAGACTGGGCTTTAGCTGGATTTTTCCGTCGCAGAATGAAAACACATCGTGCAGCATCTTCGCGAAATTCGCGGATTCGGTTTTCCCCTCGTATTTTGGCAGGAAGCCCTGTTCATCGAGGTAGACGAGTCTTATGAAGGTCCGCCAGGATGCGTCGGCCTCCGCCGTCGCCAGATCGGCGATCATTGTCGTCATCGCTTTGTAGAGTCTTGACGTGTGCATGTTGAAGTGCGTGTTCGCGAGGATGAACCTGGCGACGTCCATCGCGGATGCGAGATTCGCAGGATGATTTGCGATTTCGATCGCGGATGTGACCAGTTCGGATTTCGAAAGGGTATGCAGGGTGCCGCCGCGGCTCTCCCTGAAGAATACTGCGATTTCGTTGAAGAGATCAATTTCGGGGAACTTCCTCTTCTCCATTCGTAGCGCGCCTTTCACGAGGATGTCAACCCTTCCGAGGTCGGGCGACAGGCAGTTGACCACCAGGCTCGTCTCCGAATATGGAATCTTGCGCAGGACGATGAGATTGGTCTCGTGGATTTTCATGCGGCTGCGATTCTGGGCATGGGGCGTGGTGCCTTTGCCATTTCTGCGGAGATGAATTTTTCGAGGAGGCTGATCTTGAGATCCTTGTGGGCTGGGCTGTCCCAGAGGTTCTTCATTTCGCCGGGGTCGTCCTGCAGATCGTAGATCTCGCCGTATTCCCTTCCGTAATGGACGGAAATCTTGTGTCTCCCGTCAATGTATGTGCGTATGTTCAGCTTTGTCGGCTGGTGCTGGTTCTCGACCATTACGCAGTCCCTGATCGTCTCCTTTCTGCCGAGCCATACGTCCTTTTCGTCCACGCCGGTCATCGTGCGCGGAACTGGAATTCCGGCGAAGCTGAGGAATGTCTGGGGCAGATCGAGCGTCGACTGCAGGGAGTCGGAGACTTTTCCCGCAGGGATATTGCCCGGCATTTTCACCACGAGAGGGATTTTCAGGAGGTCCTCGTAGTGATGTATGGCCTTTGCGACGATGCCGTGCTGTCCGAGGAAGTCTCCGTGGTCGGTGGTAAAGCATACGAGCGTGTTCTCGGCGAGGCCGAGTTCGTCCAGCCTGTCCAGAATCTTGCCGATGTATTTGTCGAGCATCGTCATCATTCCATACATCATCGCGATGCTCTTCGCCTTGACCTCCCTTGGGCGCAGATGGGATCCTGCGCCGTGTATGGCGTTGCCCTCATCCTCATGGAATGCGCTGAAGTCGGGTTTCTCCTCCTGCGAAAGGGCGAAG
>CAZGJP010000345.1:1614-3100 GCA_964526605.1 uncultured Lentisphaera sp. | reverse complement strand
TAACAATTTCGAGTTTTCAGGCAAGGATGTTTTTGCCAGGCAATGGAATCCGGAATGCTATAATGGCACCAATATTCTGCTCCGGAAGTCAAACGCATGGATATTCGGTCTGAAGACGGAATATGGTCATACTGTAGTTGACCTGGATGAAGGGGCCCGCGCGACAATATACGGCCTTTTCAGCTATCATACAGGCAAGGATCCGTGGTTTGTGATAGGGGACGGGGAGCTTACGCTCACAAATCCGAGCGCGGCTGAGAAAGGCTACCAGACATGGTTCAAGATCCTTGGCAAGGACTACTCGAAGGTTCCTGGGACTGTTCTTATAGGGAAATAAATTCAAAAGAGATGAGGAGACGTATGCCAATGAAACTTCTTGCTTTGTTTGCTTTTGCATGGATTCTATCAACATCCTGTCTGTATTCTCAGGATGATCCGAGCAAAGCGGCTCCCGTGATGAGAGACGGCCAGCCGTCGAAAGGCTATCTTAAGACTCATGAGGATCTCATAGCCGAAGTAAAGAAGAAAAATCCCGACTTGGTCTTGATTGGCGACTCGATCACCTATAATTGGAAGGCGCATGGAAAGAAGGTTAGAGTCCAATATATGGACAAGTGGAACTATGTTAATCTCGGCCTGGGTGGAGATCGTATCGAAAATATCATTTGGCGGATGCAAAATGGTGAAATTGACAACTGCAAGCCGAAGCTCGCCGTTTTACTCGCGGGGACGAACAACATACCTCGGAAAGTGACCGTTGATCAGATTGTAAGCGGCATGAAAGTTCTATTGAACACATTGCAAGAAAAACAACCACAGATGAAGATTGTCCTTGTTGGCGTGCTGCCGAGGGGTGACGTCAAGGATGAACGCAGAAAGATTGCGAAGGAAATCAGCGAAGGCTACAAAGAACTTGCCGATGGTGAAAAAATTATTTTTCTTGACTTGTCTGACAGACTTCTGCTTCCAGATGGCAATTTTCGTGAAGGTGTTGTTTGCGAAGATAAACTGCACCTGGCCCATGACGGATATTTGGCGTGGGCCGAGGCGCTTGAACCGATTATAACGAAGTTCAAATAATTACTTCAGCGCGTTAGCTAGGAAAGGATCAGAAATGTCAAAGATTTATCACGTTGCCAAATTAAATAAATCAGCCTCTGATGAAAATCCAGGGACTGAAGATAAACCATTTATTTCGATTTCGCATGCCGCCTTCATAGCCATGCCAGGTGATGTTGTAATTGTCCATGATGGTGTTTACCGGGAAAGAGTCGCACCCCGACGTGGCGGGTCTGCCGACAGTCCCATAACATATCGTGCAAATCCCGGGGACAATGTCATGATCAAGGGGTCTGAGTTATGGCATCCGCGCTGGGAAGCAAGCGGTTTCTGTGAGCATGTTTATTTTGCCGAATTTGATGAAGCTCTTTTCAAGGTTGATCAGAGGCAGGCGCCAGACTGGGGGAATACTTTCCCCAAAAGCTTC
>CAZGJP010000345.1:0-1604 GCA_964526605.1 uncultured Lentisphaera sp. | reverse complement strand
ATCGACGGAAGCTGAGCTCGGCTCCAGCCGACAAGGGAGAGATTACTGACATATATGGCAATATTCAGTCCACCGGCGAGGAGAATGAGTCAAGTCTTGGCCAGTTGTTTGTAAATGGAATACAATTACGTCAGGTAAACAATCGGGAATCATTGATCTCAGTTCCAGACTCGTGGCTTAACTGTCCTATGAAGAACGGGGTTTATGTTAATTTCAAGGGAGGGAAAATTCCAGGGAGGAAGGATGTGGTTGAACTGAGTGTCAGATCACGTTGTTTCGCCCCATATCGAAGAGGATTGGGATTTATTCACGTCTGTGGTTTCACAATGGAGCACTCGACTGGAGATTTCCATCGTGGTTTTTATCATAAGGACGGCAGTCCTCAATCCGGACTATTGTCTACGAGATCCGGTCATGATTGGAAGATCATGAATAATAAAATACGCTTCGGCCAGTGCCTGGGAATTGATTGCGGCACGGAGGGAGTCAATGATGCCGACTGCCTGGGGCAGCCTGAACCCGGGAAGGCGGGAAACCATCATATATGCTTCAATATGATAACAGATTGCGGGGCGGGAGCCATCCACGGTCACTCAAGTCCTAATACGATCATCGAGAATAATGTTCTGGAACGCAACAACAAACATGGTTTCACCGCTCCGGAAATAGGGGCGATAAAGATGCATTTCTTCACGAACGGAGTCATACGCAGAAATCTTATTCGCGACAATGACTGCTTCGGGATATGGCTCGATAACGTATGGACAGGAAGCCGCGTGTCGCACAATGTGATAGTTGCGAACCAGGGAGCTGGTATTTTCATAGAAATGGGGGACGGTCCGCTGTTGATAGACAATAACGTTGTGGCGCTGAACAAAGGAAGTTCCTGCACCAGCGGGAATGGAGACGGGATATACAGCCACGATTCATCGGGAGTGACTCTCGCCCACAATCTAGTCTGGTTTAACTCAGGATATGGTGTTTATGCACATAAGGCTACTGAAAGGAGGGCCAAAGTATTCAAAGGAAATAATTGGAACGGGAGATTTCGGAAATGCCGATGCAGCAAATGGAAAATCGTGAAGAACATCATCGCCGGCAATTCTCTCGGACAGCTGGCGTTGCCACCGGAGAGTCCCGATTCAAGGAGCAACATCAGCGTATGGAACCTTCTTGCTGGATCATATGACAGGCTTGGCAACGAAACTTTTGCCGCAAGCTTGGACAAACCTTTATTTTCATTGCTAAATAACAAGGGTGGAATAAGATTGTCGGAATCTCTTCCGCATCTTCATGATCGTTATGAGCACATTCCTTTGATCACCATCGATGAATGGCGGGCGCTTGCCGGCTACGACAAGCATAGCATATATGCGAAGCTAATGCGTCCTAACTTGTCGAGCCAGGATTTATTTCTTTCATTCATAATCTCTGAAGATTTAAACGTTGAAGGTGGTTTTGTGGAAGGTTTGGATACGGACATGAACAACCTTGAGATAAAGAAGAAGTCGAAAGCAGGACCTTTTCAGAGCCTGAAGTCAGACCCTCGCATCAATGAATATGCGGCGTCAGGAAAATTAAGAAGAATTGATTCGAAGTATCGG
>CAZGJP010000344.1:0-3127 GCA_964526605.1 uncultured Lentisphaera sp. | reverse complement strand
TCTTCCGGCTCTCCTCCGCAAGGGCTGATAAGATTTTGAGGATGGTCAGGCGGGCGGTCGGCGATTGGAAGGAGATGGCAAAGGCTTTGAAGATTTCCAGAGCTGAGATTGAGAGGATGTCCCCGGCCTTTCTTGTTGATTGATCAACGCGGTATCGCGACATTGAATTCCACCGTGAGCGGATAGTGGTCGGAGCCGACATGCGGGCCCCTCGACCTGGCGATTATGGACACCCCCGGCGAATGGAGGCAGTGATCAAGGGGGATCCCGAGCAGCGGATTGGATGTCGGCCAGGTCGGCTGGACTCCGAATCCCTTCGAGCTGTCAAGGAATTTCGAGTCCTTCAGAAGTTTCTTGAAATGGCGGTTCCACGGGGTGGTGTTCAGATCCCCGACCAGAATGGAGGGAATCGAGGCGTCCAGAAAATCCGGAATTCTCTCGATCTGTTCATTTCGCGCCCGGGAATATTCCGCGCTCACAGGAGGAAGCGGGTGCGTGGCGACGACATGGATCAGCGTGTCGGGAAGACCTATCAGGGCATCTATCGAGGGGACTCCGCCATCCCCTATCTCTATCGTATCGGCATCAAGGAAATCATGCTTGCTGAAAAGCCCAATCCCGAAATTGTCCTCCCGGACGCACAGCACGCGGTGCGGGTGCGATTTTTCCAAACCTGCAAGCATGGGAAGCCATCTCGAACTGAGTTCCTCCAAGACGAGAATGTCCGGATCGGACTTGGCGATGAAACGTCCGACTGTCTCCGGATCGCCTTTATGCGCGTTCACATTGACGAGGACGATTTTGTATGTCATGGAATTTTTATTTTCCACGGCCTTGCGGCCAGCGAAATGAAGCGGAAGCACTTGTAAGCTGTTTGCCAGAAGGAATGGAAGCAGGATGAGCGCCGTCTTGCGCCGTTTGCGGAATGCCAGGATGGCCGAAGCGAGGGCGAGGAATATCGCGTATTGGACCCTGAAGTGGGAGAAGAGGTCAAGGAACCATGAGAATCCTCCGAGATGGCCGAGAACGGTGGACAGGCAGACGAGATATGCCGCCGCGCTCAGAAGGCCGAGCGGCTTCGCCTCCAGCCGCAACATCGCCGATGCGGATGGAACTCTCCCGTCCGCGGCGGAGCCTTCGGATTTTTCCCGCTCCTTCACTGCAGCGCGTATTTGTTTGCAATGCTGATTCCACTCAGTATCGAGCCGCTTATGCCGAGGAATCCCTGGTCGGTTCCGCATATGAATAGATTCTCGACCGGAGTCAGGCCGTCCTTCAGCTTGGCCGGGCTTCCATAGATCGCCCCGTTCGCGTGTCCGCTCCACCGCAGAATGGTCCTCGGCGTGAAGACATCGCTGAAGAAGACGTCCTCGCGTCGGATTTTCAACCCGCTCAGTCCTGCGATTTTCGCAAAGGCCTCTTCACGGAATTCCTCCTTGAGCTTCCTGTAGTCCTCCTCCGGAGCATCGAGCCAGAATTCATGGTTCGCAAGAGCCGTGAGACGGAGAAAGACGTGTTTTGGCTTTTGCCCGTCGGCGTATTTGAAATTGTCCGGACAGCAGAAGACTCCGCTCCCGGTGCTGAACGCCTCGTCGGGTCTTCTGTATTCGAGCGTATCGGCGTCGTTGAAGAACATGCATGCATTACTGTAGCCGGCGATCTCGAATCCCTCCTTCATGCAGAATATCGCCTCGACAAAGGACATCTGTCCATCGCGGGCGGGGATTTCGATCAGCGGCTCGCAGAGTCGCGCCGTCTCGTTCGCCCCGGCACAGGAGATTATCCTCTCCGTTTCGACCGCGGATCCGTCGGACAATGCAATCCGCAGCGTCTTCCCCTCCCTCGTTATCTTGACGGCGGCGCATTTCCTGCGAATTTCGCAGGATGCCTCCTCAAGCTTCCGCCCCAGAATTCCGATGATCGCGCGTATGCCGGCGGAGGGGCGGCAGAATCCCTCCATGAAGATGCTGCGGAACATGATGACGAATTGCGACAGCTCCATGTCCCCCTCGCACGCATTCCCGTAGAACATTAGAGGCAGAAGGATGCTGTCCTCGAGGAGTCTTTCGGAAATGAATTCCCTGATCTTGCCCCTCGCGGAGAGGCGGTTTCCAGCCGAGAGGGAGAAGGCGTCGAATTCCCGGATGAACCTGCAGAGGGCGTCGAAACCTGATGCGGAAGCGGGGAATAGCGCCTTGAATTTGGCCGCCGTCCCGCAAAAGTCGTTGTCGAAAACCAGCGAGATTCCAGGGAATCTGATCTCAGACTGAATCTGCTCTATAAGTCCCAGATCATCGTAGGGGATGCGCAACTGCCTGAGCAATTTGTTCAAGGGCAGGGACTTGTCCCCCGATCTGAGGGAGAAATTCGTCATGGCGTGGAGACCACTGTCAATCTCGACGCCGTTTCTGTGGTAGAAACTGTTGAGCCCGCCCAAATTGCCGTTCTTCTCCAGCAGAAGGACTTTCCGCCCGAAATGCGAGAGCCTCGCGGCGGCGGCCAAGCCTGAAAGTCCTCCACCAATTATCACGCAGTCGTATTTCTCCATCGCCACGAAGCCTTGTTGTGGGTTGCCTGCCCGCTCTCCTCCGGAGAGCCGGCGCGGATCAGGATTCCGCGAAATTTTTTATTATTCTGGCGGGATTGCCCGCGGCGACGCAGTGGGGAGGGACGCTTTTCGTAACCACCGAGTATGCGGCCACGACGGCGTGGTGCCCGATCGTCACTCCCTTCATTATCAGCGCGCCGTGTCCGATCCATGCGTGGTCCTCGACCGAGACTGGAGCCATCCTCTTGTTCTCGACCGTGTCCGGCAGACGTCTGTCGGCGGGATGTCCGTCGCAATCCATGATTATGACTTCCGGTCCGAAGAGGACGTTGTCGCCGATGGTGACACCGACATATGATACGATTGCGGTGCCGTTGAGACCGGAGTTTTTCCCGACCACGAGTTTTCCGCACTGGTCTTCGCGGGAGCCCCATCGGATTATGGTGATGCGGACTGGGCCGTGCGGGAACGGCGATATGTCGGCGGAATTGAAGCCGGATTTTTCCCCTATGACGATTTTGCCATTGAAAAGGGAGAAGTCCAGTTCCTTGTCTTTGTTTACCATGTCATGGAGGAATA
>CAZGJP010000343.1:0-3149 GCA_964526605.1 uncultured Lentisphaera sp. | reverse complement strand
TGAAAATAAAGGGATTGCCAGAAATACAGCAATAACAATAGAGGAGAAATGGAAATGAGCGAAACACTGGTTCGCGCACTGTGTCAGGGCGGGGCTTTCTCAGCCGTCGCATTCGCCGCAATGGGGTCGGGACTTGGAGCCGGAGCCGCGGGAAGCTCCGCAATCGGAGCCTGGAAGAAATGCTACGGGCAGAACAAGCCCGCACCATTCCTTCTCCTCGCATTCGCAGGAGCACCGCTCTCGCAGACCATCTATGGATTCATCCTTATGATGATCATCAACCTCAAGATAAGTGGAGCCGAGACTCAGGAACTCTTCGACAACTACCCGCTGTTCCTGATGCTCGGAATATTCGGCGGCATCGCCCTTGGAATCTCCGCCTGGCTGCAGGGAGTAGCAGGCGCCGGAGCGGCGGACGCCTTCGCGGAAACTGAAAAAGGCTTCGCGAACTACCTCATGGTTCTTGGAATCATCGAAACAGTAGCCATATTCACAATGGCTTTCGGAATAGTCCTCCTGCTCACGGTGAAGTAGGAAGGCACGGCAGGATACGGAAACCGTTCAGCGTTGAGATGGCGGAAAGCGGAGAAGTAGGCGAAATCCGAAACTTGTCCGCCATAGGCGGATACGAACCGTGAAACTTTGACACTTTGATACTGTGACACTGTTAAACTGGAGACCTTGACATGCCCATATTCGAATTCAAATGCGGAGGCTGCGGGAAAATCTTCGAGAAGTTGTCGAAGGCCGCAGATAGAAAGGCCGACTGCCCGGACTGCGGCAAAAAGGCGGAGAAGATCTTCTCCGCCTTCAATGCGATAGGAAATTCGCCTTTCTCGAAATGTTCTTCCGCAGAGACATGCCCGTCAGTCGGCAAATCATGCTGTTCGGGCGGAACTTGCGGAATGCACAGGGGCTGAGGGGGGAGACGGAGGGGGGCAGGATACAAGATACAGGATACAGGATACAGGATACAAGATACAAGATACAGGATACAAGATACAGGATACGGGATACAGGATATTTACCCGCTCTCTCCGCAGGAGAGCTGGCGGGCTTGCCCGCCATTCTCCTCTGGAGAACAGGCGGGCAAGAAAGTTGTGCCATCTGTCCCGGAATGGGAAAGCTGATTTCAAAAATCCGCATTCGGGGTAAATCCGTTGGAGTTCACAATTTTAGTTGTGTCTTATTATCAACAAGATACACATCTAAAGTTTACCCGCCTTCGGCGGCGCCAGAGGCGACCAGGGCTGTGAACTCCAATGTCGAAATCAGCTCATTGAGGCAATTTTGAAATTGCCTCGGAAAATATTAGCAGCAAACAAGAGGATTGCATAAGATGAAGCAGATGTTGAAAGCTATCAGGGAGCTGGTTAAGCTCCCGGAGGAACAGGTCAGGGAGAAGCTCCAGAAACTGGGGAGGTCGTCGCTGGCCCTCTATCCGGATTCGCTGAACAAGGCGGGAGACTGCCTGCTCATGGTCGCCTCCGACAGAAAATCCAAGTTCCTTCTCGCTGTTTCAGAGAAGAAAAATGGGCTCATTGCGAATTTCGCAGGAGAACTGATCGAGGACTCGGGACTTTTCGCCAGGAAATGTCCTTTCTCGCCGGAGAACGCTGTCCAGATCAGAAAGCTTTTCCCCTGGACGGCCCCCGTCTCGCTGAAGAAGAAAAAAACAACGATAGGTTGCGGCGACAGGCTTGGCAGGGCTACGCCGGGGCACATATCGGCGATAAGGAAGTTCGAGGCGTCTCCAGTCCTCGCCCAGCAGTCCATGCGGGAGCTTTCCCTAACGGGAAGAACCTATGTGAATGTGATTGACGATGTGAGCTTCCTCGTCTATCAGGAGGGCTTCAGGGAGGGCTTTGGCGCCGATGGAGACCATCTCAAGAAGATGGAGGACGTGGAGACGGCCCTTGACGCCGGAGCGACGATGATCACGGTGGACCTCTCGGACGCGATGAAGACGGGTTTCGCCGCGAAAAGCCCTGCCGAGATTGACTCCGCGTTCGCCCAGCTTCCGCTCGAACTGAGAGAGAGGGTGAAGGAGACCTATTTCGACAGGAACGTGGTGGCCGGAGCGTTGAATTTCAGCATTTCGCCAGCCGATGCCAAGCGCTGCGCCCTGATCTACGCCGAGGCGATGGATTTCGCCGCGGAACTCGGCCGGCGTGTGAGGAAAAGAAAGGGAGGCGACGGAGTGGACTTGGAGATTTCCATTGACGAAACGACATGTCCGACGAAGCTCGAGGACCATTTCTTCATCGTCAACGAGCTCGCGGCCAGAAAGCTCGACTTCGTGTCCGTCGCTCCGCGCTTCGTGGGCGAGTTCCAGAAGGGGATAGACTACATCGGAGACGTGAATGTCTTCGAGGAGCAGTTCGCGAAGCACGCCGAACTGGCGCGAGGATATGGGAACTACAAGATATCGGTGCATTCCGGCAGCGACAAGTTCTCGGTCTTCCCCGCGATCGGCAGGCTGACCAAGAGCAGACTCCACCTCAAGACCGCAGGGACCAGCTGGCTGGAGGCGGTCAGGGTCGTATCGATAAGCGATCCGGACCTCTACCGCGGAATGCATCGGAAGGCGCTGGATTCCTTCGCGGACGCGAAGAAGCTATACCACGTCACCACGGACCTGTCCAAGATCAAAGCTCTGTCGTCGGTGTCCGACGCCGAGCTGCCGGACTATCTTGCGCAGAACGAATCCCGCCAGCTTTTACACATCACATACGGGGCGATACTCTCGGACAAGTCGCTTGGCCCGGCCTTTTTCTCCTGCATAGGGGAGAACGAGAAGCTATACGTGGAGAAGCTCGACGTGCATTTCACGCGGCATCTGTCCGACCTGGGCATCAAGAGGCGCTAGGCCTGAAGTTCGGTTTTATTCGTATTCCACCAGATACCAGAGGGCTTTGTCCCTGCCGGTGTCAAGTGAGAACCTGCCATTCTCGATGGGGTAGGACTTGTCTGTTGGATTTCCGTCGTGGTCGATCACCCTGACGACTCCAGTCTTCCGTTTGAATTCAAGTTCAGCATGGACAGGTTCCATGATTATCGGCGCTTTACCGATTTCGAAGATCATCCCGCGGCCAAGATTCATCCCAGTGTTGTGCGCCCTGGCAACTGCAACAATGACTATACGCCGG
>CAZGJP010000342.1:0-3179 GCA_964526605.1 uncultured Lentisphaera sp. | reverse complement strand
TCGAGATTACTGGAGAGATTCAGAGAAAAGAAATCCCCGAGTACCCACTGCCAGCATTGAGAGAACTTCTATTGAACGCAATCGTCCATAGGGACTACAGCAGTCCGACAGACATACAGATAAAGATATTCGACAACTCAATCTCTTTTTTTAATCCAGGCAGATTATTCGGGGGATTGACAGTAGAAAAACTAAAAACTGACAGTTATCAATCACGCACTCGGAACAAGCTTATAGCCGAGGCCTTTTATTTAACCCGTGATATCGAAAAATATGGAAGTGGTTTTATCAGAATACGAAAGGAACTAGCCGAGTATCCCACAATGGGATTTCAATACGAGGAAAGCGGTGATGGTTTCCTCGCTAGCTTGAGCTATACAGACCAAAAGATCAAGACTACCCCAAAGACTACCCCAAAGACTACCCCAAAGACTACCCCAAAGACTCGCGAGCGTCTCATAGAATTGATCGAAGAGGATTGCAAGATCACCCGCGAATTGATTGCTCAGGAGCTTGGGATAAGCGTAAACGGCGTAAAGCAGCACATAAAGAAAATGCAAAAAGATGGCATTTTGATGCGAACAGGTGGCAATCGAGCTGGACGTTGGAAGATTCTGAAAAAGTAAGATTGCATATTTTGCTACGCAAAATCTGCAAAAGCAGCGGAGCTGCATATATGGATTTTACGATCGGTTCTCGGAAAATGCTGAACCCGTCTTCGCTCAGCTTCGCCGTGGCAAGTTGGCTACGCCACGGCAGGCTAATATACATGCTTCGACAGGCTCAGCACCGGCTAACATGGCACTAACAAAGAATGCATTTTGATTTAAATACAAACCATGCAAAGGATGAAATTTTTAAAGGAAATCTCATTCTTTGCATAAGTCTTGTTAGTGTTCAGTTAGTGTGAGTTAGTGGTAAAAAAATGGATTCTGTATTCAGTTGCCGCGAGTTCTGGCGAAGTCCCCTCAGCACAGAAGATCAGGCGGTAATCAGTTTTCAGTTGTCGGTGATCGGTCTTCGGTCTACGGTCATCGGTTAACGGCAAGCGCTGAACGGATAAGCGCTGAACGGTAAACAGACATTTTTACCACTAAGTCACAAAGTACGCTAAGTTTGGACTCCAAGTTAATCCGCCGAGCGCTCCTAATGGAGCGCGGATCAGGCCTGAAACACGAAAGACAAAGCGTAATTGCATCTTTTGCTATGCAAAATCTGCAAAAGCAGCGAAGCTGCATATATGGATTTTACGAGTAAACGAATAAAATACATATTCATAGTGGTTCAGATTAAATGCGTTCTTTCCCCTCTTGTTTTCTCTGTGTAAATTTTAATCTTAGTACAGTGTTTTTGATCTGCAAAAGCAACTACGTTGCTAACGCTAAACTATGAAGCATAGAAATAACAGCAGCGAAGATGCATCTCCGGTCACAAGCCGGATCTACATGAGCAGCGAAGCTGCATATATGGATTTTAAGAGTGAAACGAGTAAAATACATATTCTTTGACTTCGACGGCGTAATGACCGACAACCGCGTACTTGTCACTGAAGACGGCAAGGAAGCGGTATTCTGCAATCGCGCCGATGGTCTTGGGGTTGAGATACTCCGAAAGGCTGGATACAAGATGATGATTATCTCGACTGAGACCAATAAGGTTGTAAAGGCAAGGGCTGAAAAGCTAAGGATACCCGTAATTAATGGAGTAAAGGACAAGAAGTCGACACTGATCGAATTTTGCAAGAAAAATAAAATCAAGCTCTCTGAGGTCTGCTTCGTGGGGAATGACATAAATGACCTGGAAGCGATGAAGATTGTGGGGCTCCCGGTTTGTCCCGCTGATGCTTACTCAGAGGTCAAGAAAATCTCTAAACACATCACTAAGGCTTGTGGTGGCGATGGCGTCGCTCGTGAACTCGCAATGCATCTTTGCCGAAACGGCAAATCTGCATGAGCAACTTCGTTGCAAATAAGACAGCAGCGAAGCTGCATATTTAGATTTTCCGCAGGAAAAGATAAATTAAGGAAGATATCAAGTATCGCATTGAAGACAGATGGTGAGAGTGGGGTTGTAAGGGAACTTGCGTCGCTTATTAGAGAAAATGCCCGATAGGAGCCGATCGTGAATTGTTATCTATGCAATAGCAGTAAAATAAAAAAAAGAAAAGGGAGCGTCAGGGACAATTCTTCGCTCAACGTCATGGAATGTTCAGAATGCGGGTTGGTCTTCCTCTCGTCATTTGATCATATCGGTAAAGTCTATTATTCGGATGCTCATATGGATGATGACCCTCTTGGCAAGAGACTTCCTGTGGAATATGAAATGGATTAGAAACGAAGAATCAACTTCTGTAGTAAGTTTCTAAAAGGAAAACGTGTGCTAGACTTCGGTTGCGGGTCGGGAGATTTCATGAGGAATTGTATTGGCAAAGCCAGCGAGGTTTGTGGAATAGAACCGGATATAAGAGCAACTGAAATTGTCAGGGAAGAAGGCTTCAAGGTATTTGAAACAATACGGGGACTGCCAAAGTATAAGCAATTTGACGTTATAACTATGTTTCATGTACTTGAGCATCTCAAAGATCCGGTTGAAGAGCTTGTCAGGATCAAGACGCGGCTTGATGACCATGGAAAACTTATAATAGAGGTGCCCAATTCAGATGAAGCGTTGCTGACTCTCTATAACAATAGAGGTTTTTCAAAATTCTATTGGAGCTGTCATCTTTTCCTATTCAATGAGACCACGTTGAAAACCGTCTTAGGAAAAGCTGGATACAGAGTTAAGTCCTTAGAGCAGATACAACGTTATCCCTTGTCGAATCATCTCTATTGGCTTTCAAAAAACAAGCCTGGGGGGCATCTCCGCTGGAACTTTATTGATTCAAAGAGGATAAACGATGAATATGCCGATAAGCTTTCTGCGTTAGGGAAATGCGATACTTTGATGGCAACAGCAGTTAAAGGAGATATCAATGGCTAAGGAATTAGTAAAAATAAGCGACATCGCTGTAGGTGCTGACAGGCCTGTTTTCATGATTGCTGAAATAGGGATAAACCACAACGGTGACATGCAGATCGCGAAAAAGCTGATAGATGCCACTTTTGCCTGCAACTGGCACTGCGTGAAGTTCCAGAAGAGGACTCCGGAAATATGCGTACCGGAAAAACAGAAGAATATTC
>CAZGJP010000341.1:0-3183 GCA_964526605.1 uncultured Lentisphaera sp. | reverse complement strand
CGCTCTAACCAACTGAGCTACAGCCACCATATAAATCAAAAACCAAAGCCTGTCATCACAACTATCCGGTTGGCTGAGGCCTCTTGGGCCATCCTCCTGCGGAGGACGCTCTAACCAACTGAGCTACAGCCACCATGAATGGAAATTCGGCGGAATATAGAGCCTGTTCGGATTTATTCAAGAGAAGCCATTGCAAAACGCCCCCCGAGACCGCGCCGATGTGGAATCTGCAATCGGCCCTTCAGCACTTCACCGGTATCCTGAGCTCCACCGTGCTGCCTTTCTCGTCGGACTCCAGAAGCGAAAGCGCGCCCCTGTGCAGCTCGGCCACGCATTTCACGAACGTCAGCCCTATCCCCATGCCCCTGCCGTGGTAGTTGATGTCCTTGGAACCCAGGTTGGACGAGAGGATCTTGTTGAAGTCGGCCGGAAAGCCGCCACCTTGGTCCTTTACCGTGAACAGCGCGCAACCGTTATCGCTCGACGATCCAAGAAGCACCGACGATCCGGCGGACGAGAAATTCACCGCGTTGTCCAGAAGGGCCCCCAACGCCTCGAAGACTAGCTTGCCGTCGCACTCGACAGGAAAGTCGCAGGCATTGTCCTTCACCAGCCTGATCCTCTTGCGGTTCAGCATGACGTCCCTGCTCCGGGCGACCTCCTCCAGAAGGGTTTTCGACGACACCGCCTTCATCTCGGCATCGGGCTGCTTCTCCCCGACGGAATTCAGGAATATACTCTTCTCCGCCAGCGACAGCAGGTCCCGGGCGTTGAGTATTATGTGGTTCACAAGCTCGCCCTGCTTCTTGTCCAGCCGGGTCGTGCCCTCGAGCAGTTCCGCGAAGCCGACTATCGAATTCAACGGCGTCCTCACCTCGTGGGAGAACAGATTGATCACATCCTCCTTGAGACGCTCCACCTCCTCCACATGCTTCAGACGGATGAAGACGCGGACCTTCGCGAGTAGCTCCTCCTTCTCGAAAGGCTTTATGAGATAGTCGTCGGCACCGGCCTCGTATCCACGGAGCCTGTCCCTCAGATCCGACTTCGCCGATATCAGTATTATCTTCACCATGCCGGGCCTCGAAGCCTCGCGCAGACGACGGCACAGATCGAAACCGTCAATGTCCGGAAGAACTATGTCCTGGATTATAAGATCGGGAGGAGCCCTAGATGCAATGGAAAGCGCCGACGCCCCGTCTTCCGCCACGAGAACCTCGTGACGGCCGGACAGCATCTCCTTCAGAATGTAGAGGTTGTACTTGTCGTCGTCAACGACAAGTATCCTCGGATCGCCTTTTTTCCTCATTTCGCACCGGTAGCGTGATGCAAAAGCACATGCCCTTGTCGGGGTTGTTTGAAGCATAAATCGTGCCACCATGCATTTCGGCTATTTTCCGGCTTATGTAGAGCCCAAGTCCGGATCCGCCATCCTTGCTACCGGTCAGTCTCCGGAACTCCTGGAAAAGCTTGTCCATATCCTTCTCCGGAACGCCGGGACCCTCGTCCGAGACCTTGATCGAATAATTGTCGCCCTGCCGTTCACAGGAGATGGAAACGGCGCTGCCGGCTTCCGTGTATTTGACCGCGTTGCCGATTATGTTCGAGAGCAGTATCTCCATCTGCTTCTTGTCCGCGACTATGGGCAGCTTCGCGCCGTCGGGCTTGAATCTCATGTCGAACTTCACCTTCTTCGCCTGGGCCTGGCCGGTCAGCCGCCATGCGCTGTCCTGGACGCATTCCCTGAGGCAGAACTCGCCCACCTCGTCCCTGGGCATTGACTCTATCCGGGCTATCTGAAGCAACTCCTCTATTATGCCCAGAAGCCTGATCGCGCTCTCGTAGCTCTTCTCGAAGTAGTCCTTGTCCGGGTCTTGGCTGGAGCTCATGCCGAAGCGGGAGAAATTGATTATCGAATGTATCGGGCTCTTGAGCTCGTGGCTAAGGGCGTTGAAGAAATCCCTCTTCTCCTTCTCTATCCTCTTCACCTTCTTCAAGGCGTCGTCCTTCTCCTCTATCGTCCTGCGAAGATTGCCATAGAGGATCTTCAGCCTCTCCGCGGTCTGGTCGAAGACGTTCTCGACGACCCCTATCTCGTCCTCGCGCCTGCTGCCGGACCTGTAGTCGAAATTTCCGGCCTGCAGGCTGAAGCCCGCCCTCATGAGCCGCTTCAGAGGATGGTTGAGCTGTATGTCGAGCATGAAGAGCATCGCCAATATCCCAAGCAGCATCGAGACCATCGCCGCCATCATGTGTATCCTCAACGGCTTCTCGCCGAAGGAAGGCTCCCCGATGGAATAGTCGGCAACAACCCACCCGCTAAGCGGCTCCATCTCGGCGAAGACCAGCAGCGAAGAGTCCGGCGCCTCCTCCAGCATCCCCCTGCCATTGACCTTCCGCCCCTCCCGCGCCAGAGACACTAGCGACGCGGCCAGCCTCCTCTCGAAATCCTCCACGTCGGGATCAATCGACGGCGGATGCCTGCCGAAAAGCATCCGCATCGCCCGGATGTCGTATATGGCCTTGCCCCATTCGAGACCATCCCCGAACACGTCGTCCACCACCGCGCGCTTGAGAAGAAACGCCCCCTCGCAGAGCAGAAACGACATGCCCTTCGAAGGCCCCACTGCGCAGCTCCGGGCGATCAGTATCATGCTCTTGCCCTCCTGCAACCCTATCGCAGGACCGGGAACTATCCTGAAGACCGCCGACCTGCTCCTCGCATCCTCCACAGCTTTCGCCGCCTTGAGCAGCTCGGCGGCAAACTCCGCAGTCTCGCGACCAGAAAAACAGACGAAAGTCCCGTCCTCCCCAAGCCAGCCCACGTCCTCGTATTTGGTCCTGGCGAAACCCGCACCAGCCAGCCCTATCGTGTCCCTCAGACCAGCCATGCCAACCCCTCCGAGACCCGATTCTATCGCGCTCGACATCGTGGAGAGAATCCCGCTCGACGCCTTCAGCTCCGAAAACGCCCTGGCACGCGAGGCGGATAGGCTCGAGGACATCGCCCTGAGCGCCATCTCCTTCTCGCGGCCTTCGTAGTATTTTCTTGTCGCCCAGAAGGACACCAGCATCGTGGCGCTGAAAAGCAGGGAGTGCGACAGGACTATCTTCCTGATCAACGAGCGCCTCACGCTAGTCGTTATCAGATACAGCGCCAGTGCCAGAAGGACACAGAGGAAC
>CAZGJP010000340.1:0-3186 GCA_964526605.1 uncultured Lentisphaera sp. | reverse complement strand
GGATGCATGAAGGTCTGTCCGAAGGGAGCTATAAGTGAAAAGAACAGATTGATAGGGAGGATCGGGAGCGGCAGGAGGGGCGATTTGTCGTTCGCCAGCGGGACTCTCGAGATCGGACATCCCATGTCGCCGCCCTTGATCAAGGAGGTGCTGAAGAGAGCGGAGAGCGGGAGACTCGTGATAGTTGATTCGCCGCCGGGAACTTCCTGCCCGATGGTGGCCGCTGTTTCGGAGGCCGATTTCGTGATACTCGTGACAGAGCCGACTCCTTTCGGACTGCACGATCTGAAAATCGCCGTCGAGACGGTCCGCGAAATTCGCAAACCGCACTGTGTAGTCGTCAACCGTTGCGATTCTGGCGACGACCGCGTGGAGAGATACTGCGCCGAGCAGGGAATTGAGATTGCATTGAAAATCCCCGACGACAGGAGGGTCGCGGTCGCGTATTCGGAGGGTGGGACCATCCTCGATGCAATGCCAAAAATGCGCGCGGAGATGAGAAGGATGCTGAATGAAATATCGACTAAACTGGAAGAGAGGGGATGAAGCTTGGAATAGTGGTGACGCAGACGGATCCGGAGACGGTCTTCAACGCGATGAGACTGGCGCTATACAGCCTCGAACAGGGAGATTCGGTGAAAATATTCCTCTCCGGAAAAGGAGTCGAGATTGACAAAATTTCGGACGCGAAGTTCGATGTCCCAGGAATATGTCGTAAGATCCTAGATGCGGGTGGGGAGTTCCTCGCCTGTGGAACATGTCTGAAAATACGCAATTCGGAGGGCAACGAGATATGTCCGCTCTCGACCTTGAAGGATCATTACGAGATAGTCCGTGATTCCGATAAGGTTATCACGATATGAGCTGACGAGGCGAGGGGCGAGGGCATTGCTATCAAGGTAAGAATTTTTTAACTGAATATCCAACAACGAACACGGAATGTCCAATGTCAAAATTCACTTCGTCTCTTGGAGATTGAATGTTGGATATTGGGTATTCAAACGAATTCAACCTTGCTTTTAAAAAAGGAGAACTTCAGCATGAAGGTGGTTATAATCGGCGGTGTGGCCGCCGGGCCGAAGGCGGCATCACGCATAATCAGATTGTGCGCGGACGCCGAAGTGACGATCGTAGAGAAGGGTGAGTTCCTTTCATACGCCGGATGCGGGCTTCCCTATTATATTTCCGGCGCGGTGAAGGAGCAGAAGGAGCTGATGGCCACTCCGGTCGGGGTCGTGAGGGACCCCGTATTCTTCCAGAACGTCAAGAATGTGAAGGTCCTGAACCGCACCACCGCCCGGCACATAGACCGCAGGAACAGGAAGGTGGCGGCGGTCGCACAGGACGGAACCGAGATCCTTCTCCCCTACGACAAGCTTGTGCTGGCGACAGGTGCGGATCCGGTGATGCCTCCCATTTCGGGAATAGCCTTGGAGAACGTCTTCAAACTCAAAGGCGTGGAGGATGCCGAGGGCATAAAGGCGATGATGGCCAGAAACAAGGCCATGGACATAGTGATAGTCGGTGGCGGACTCATAGGCGTGGAGGTCGCGGAGAGTCTGGTCAAATGCGGCAACAGGGTCGCCATCGTCGAAATGCTTCCGCATATACTTCCGATGATGGACGCGGAGATGGCCAAACTGGTCGAGAAACACTTCATGTCAAAGGGCGTGAAGGTGCTGACCGGCGCGAAGGTGCTTTCAATCGAGGGAAGCAGCAAGGTCCGCGCGGTGAAGACCGACAAGGGAGAGCTGGCCGCAGAAATGGTAATCGTATCAACGGGGGTCAGGCCCAAGACCGATCTTGCGGTCGCCTGCGGGCTTGAGATGGGGCCGACTCGCGCGATCAAGGTTGACGGGCAGATGAGGACATCCGACCACGACATCTACGCGGTTGGCGACTGCGCCGAGAAAAAGCATCTTGTGACTGGAAAGCCCTGTTTCATCCCGCTCGGATCCACTGCCAACAAGGAGGGCAGGGTCGCCGCAAATTCCATATGCGGAGTGAAGGACGAATTTCCCGGCGTAATTGGAAGTCTTGTGTGCAGGGTCTTCGATTTTACCGTCGCAAAGACAGGCCTTGGAGAGAGGGAATGCGCCCAGCATGGGATTGAAATCGTCACGAGCATAATGCCATCGCACGACAAGGCTCATTTCATGCCGGAGGCGAAGATGATGATACTCAAGCTTGTCGCAGATGCCAAGAGCGGCAGGCTTCTCGGCGCGCAGGCCGTCGGCGAAGGCGAGGGAGACAAGCGCATAGATGTCGCCGCTACGGCGATAAGCGCGGGAATGACCGTCTCCCAGGTCGCCAATCTCGACCTATGCTACGCTCCGCCTTATTCTCCAGCGATGGACAACATCATAGTCGCCGCGAACATCGTCAGGAACAAGATGGGTGGCCTAATGAGAGGGATAAGCGTTGGAGATCTGATTGCATCAATGTCGGCCTGTAATCCACCGATATTGCTCGACGTGCGTGGCCCGTCCGAACTCCAGCAGGTCAAGGTGAGGGGTGCCGTGAACATCCCGCTAGGGCAGCTCAGGAAGAGAGTCGGAGAACTCGACCAGTCCAAGCCTGTGGTCGCGTTCTGCAAGATATCCCTTAGAGGCTACGAGGCCGCTCTGATATTGAAAAAAGCCGGATTCAAGGACGTGAAAGTGCTCGATGGCGGGCTGCTCATCCTTCCGGACGAAATGCTGGCGAAGTGAGAGGGGAGCAGGATGCAAGATACAGGATGCAGGATATACGCCTGCTATCGCAGAAGAATCCGAATCAATGAAAACGCAAGGAGAAGAAATGCCAATCTATGAATACAAATGCGAGGAATGCGGGTACGCCTTCGAGGCGAAGCAGTCCATAAAGGACGCTCCCATAGGGAAATGCTCGAAATGCGGGGCGCCTTTGAGGCGTGGGCTTGGCGGAGGGCTTGGATTCTCGGTGAAAGGCGGAAGTTCCCGGACGGATTATCCGAACTGTGCCTTCAGGAGGAATGGAGTGACGTGCTGCGGACTGGATGAACCTTGCGGCAGGAACTGAGGCGACAATGGCGGTGCTTGCCGCGTTTGCAAAGCTCACGTGGCGCAGTTGCGGTGATTTTTTGCGATTGACTCGGACATAAAATGGACATGAATAAGCATGGCGGAAAGAAAAACATGGGACAGATATGTCCAGTCCTGCGAAAGC
>CAZGJP010000339.1:2513-3187 GCA_964526605.1 uncultured Lentisphaera sp. | reverse complement strand
TTTTTTTTTCTACTTTTTATTGAAAATTCACATTTTGCCCTTTTTTTTGTTTTTGTGTAATTATATGTTTTTGTGTTTTATGTCTTTAAAAATGACGAGGGGTACTTCTATTTTTTCAAGTCCGACAAGTACCCGGAGTATCTCAAGAGCAAAGGTCATATAGAGGATTATGAAATATCTAGCTAAAGCTGGATTGCTTGGAAAATTCTTGGGGTGGTAATTCAGATGGATTGGTATTACGGAAGAACAGACTTGGCGGCCTTTGCAACGTAGATGAAAAAAATTAAAGGAGAATAGCAAGATGTCAAAGATAATACACAGAATCAGAATCCTCAGAATTCTATTCGCATCTTGTTTTGTTCTGTTCATCCCTTTTCTCAAGTCTTTCGGACAGGACAAGGAGGGAAAATCCGCAAAAATTCTTAAACTTGTCTTCGTGCATCACTCCTGCGGTGAGAATTGGCTTTCCGACGAGAATGGCGGGCTGGCTGCGGAACTGCAGAAGAACAACTATTTTGTGAGTGACACCAATTACGGCTGGGGTCCGGATTCGATAGGCGACCGCACTGACATCATCAACTGGCCCGAATGGTTTGTCGAGGATAACTCCGGACGGATTCTGAAGGCGCTGTTCAACGAGAGCGGGGCTCATTCGCAATATGGAAGGTCCCTCA
>CAZGJP010000339.1:0-2503 GCA_964526605.1 uncultured Lentisphaera sp. | reverse complement strand
AGACCCCGGCGGAGAGAACAGAATAATCGTATTCAAGTCATGCTTCCCGAATTCCAACATCGAAGGATCTCCCGGCGACAAGGCTTCCGACGGGAAGAGCGCTGAGCTGACTGTCGCCAACGCCAAAGGAATATACAATCGCCTTCTCGAAAGCTTCGCGAAGAGACAGGACAAGCTCTTTGTGGTGGTCACCGCTCCGCCAGTTTCCGACACAGCCCAAGCCAGGAACGCAAGGGCGTTCAACAACTGGCTGGCCAATGACTGGCTGAAGGACTACAAATTCAAGAATGTCGCAGTATTTGACTTCTACAATGTTCTGACTGCGAAGGACGCCCATCACAGGATTTCCGGAGGCAAAATTGAGCATCTCGTTCAAAAAGGGCGTGATACATTGTTCTATCCTGCCGCGCGTGGCGACGATCATCCTTCGAAGACGGGCAACCGCAAGGCGACTGAAGAATTCGTCCCGATGCTGAATCACCACTGCCAATCGTGGCTCGCCTCGAATCCTCCCGAGACAGCTCCGGGTATCAGCTCCGCCACCGGGCAGGAGGTGAAAGAAGCGCAAAGCGGGACTGAAGCGGCGGCCCCGCAAGCGACACCACCACGACCGACGAGCGCGGAAGGAGCCAAGCTCGCCAATGACGGGACGATAGACGATTTCAAGGGAGCCATTACAGGCTGGGAGGTCTTCAGGAATGATGAAAAGGCTGGAACAAACCTTAGTTTCAAAAAGGCCGATGACGGCGACGGGATGCAGATTTCATTTAATCTTCCACGTGACAGCTGGGCCTCATGCGCGAAAGTCCTTCCAACGCCGCAGGACTGGAGCCGATGGAAGTCATTGTCCATCAGAGCCGAGGGGCAAGGGATACTGACGGTGTTCGTCTACGAGGCGGCAAAGGACGGGGACGGCCTGATGATATTCGAGAAAGCTGTGGACTTGAGTGGGAGGAAAAAGGGTGATGCGCCAGTTTTGATAGCACTGACCGAATTCAAGCAACCCGGATGGCAGGGAGATCCGAATGCGAAGTTCAACGCGAAAATCGCAAGGGGTGTCGCGCTACACTTCTCTTCCGAACACGATGCCAGGAATGGCGGCGTGCTGATCAGGGAGCTTGAACTGGTGGAATAAGGCCGGGCCTATCGCAAGACTTCGCAGGACATGCTTCAGCCTGCAAAATGAGCCATTATCCGCACCACGTCTTCTGCGGCGGAGCCGGGGGAAAGTCCTTCCCTGTGTCCTTTGCCCATACCGGAACGCCCTTCTTCGCCAGACTTCTGTTCGCCATGTCCGCCGCGAGAACGGCGAATTTCGCCTCCTCTCCGGTGGCAAGTATCTTCGGGTCCACGGAAATCCCGTCCTTATAGCCCAAGAAGCTTGCCAGCATCCTGACATCGGCCCCTCCGTGCCCGTGCATTCCGCCTTCGTCGTCGAAACTGATCTCTTCGGCCTCGGCCCCACCGGCTAGGATACCATCATCGGGAGATTTCTTCTGGCGGACTATTCTCAAATACTCCTTCTTCGTGAGAGCGTCCTGTCCGGCCTCCAAAGATCCGTTCGTCCCGACAAATTCGAAGAAGACATACTCCCTCGGCCCGTAGTTCGTCAGGATGTAGTTCCCAATCACACCGCTTTTCATGGTGAAGTTGACGCTGTAGTTGTCGTATATCGTATGCCTGTCGGAGAAGACGCATTTGTCCCGGATATATCCGTCCACCTTCTCGGCGTCGATATACATCCTCCTGTAGATTCCATCCCAGACGTCCATGTCGATCGCGTGAGGACATTTCCTCAGGAGCTTGCATTCGGAGCATCTTTTCCCATGCTTGATGTCCTTTCTAGGCATATAGAGAGCCCTGGAGCCCATTGCCTGGGCGCAGACCGGGCTGTCCTTCATCAGCCAGAAGATGATGTCGAAGTGGTGGCAGGCCTTGTGGTTGAGCATCCCTGCGGAGACATCGAAATCCGAATGCCAGCGGTGAAAATAGTCGCCACCGTGCCCATCGCCAAGTATTTCGCCGGCCCTGAAGGAAAGTATCTTCCCTATCTTTCCCTCCTTAAGCATCTTCTCCGCCATCGCTATCCATCTGTAATGGCGATAATTGTGCGCCACACGGACATCCAGCTTTCTCTTCTTCGCCGCGGCAAGTATCCTGTCGCACTCCCATACGCTTGTGGCCAGAGGCTTTTCGACCCAGAGATTCACCCCCTTGGAGAGGCAGAGCAGGCATACTTCCAGATGCGCCCTGTCCGGCACGCATATTATCGCCCAGTCCGGCCTCGTCGCGTCAATGGCCTTGCCAAGATCGTCGAATATGGGTATCTCATAGGGCATAGGCCTTCTGCGAAGCTCCTCGATGGTGACTTTGCACCTCTCGATGTTGCTGTCCATCACACCGCATACTGTCGCCCTGTCGACAAACTCCCCCCAACCCATGTCAGGCCATCCTAGGAGCCCTTTCGCAAATGTCGGAAGCCCCCTGACCCCGGCCCCCACGA
>CAZGJP010000338.1:1534-3209 GCA_964526605.1 uncultured Lentisphaera sp. | reverse complement strand
TGTCTTTTGAGGTGTCGGGGGAAAATTTTGTCGCAAAATACCACTAGACAGGAATTCCACATTCGGGTAAGGTAGCGTGGCAGGACTGCGATTGAGGAGGCCACGCCATGGGACACGAGGGGAAGGGACTGGTACAGTGCGGAAGGGCGATCGAACCCGAAGAACTAGAGGCGATCAAGGAAACGGTGGCCATTTGCCGCCGACTGAGTCGAACGGAGCTGGTACTCACGATATGCGAGCATCTGGAGTGGCGCAGCCTTTCCGGGGCGGCGAAGAAGGATGCCTGCGAGAAGCTCTTGGAGAAACTGGAGGCTAAGGGGTTGCTGGAACTTCCCGGGAAGCGTCCGATCACGCAAGCAGAGGTAAAGAAGCATCCGGAACCGACGCAGAGAACGGAAGCGGGCGAACCGGTGGAAGGGAGCGTGGAAGGGATCGGGTCGGTGCGGCTGACCGCGGCGAACGACAAGGAGGAAACCGGCCTGTGGAACGAGTACGTGAGCCGTTACCACTACCTTGGGTATAAGCGTCCGGTCGGTTGCTTCCAACGCTACTTCATAGAGAGCGAGCGAGGCGTGTTGGGGTGCCTGCTCTTCGCCGGGGCGGCGAAATCGTTGGTGGAGCGGGAGCGCTTTATCGGCTGGAGCAGGAGCGAGCGGCTGCGGAACCTTGGGTACGTGGTGAACAACACGCGTTTTCTGCTGTTTCCGTGGGTACGGGTGAAGAACCTGGCCAGCCACGTTTTGGGGCAGGCGACGCGGCGGCTATCGGACGACTGGGAGCGGAGATGGGGGTATCGGCCGGTGTTGCTGGAAACGTTCGTGGACCCCGAGCTCTACAACGGGACCTGTTACCTGGCTTCGAACTGGCTCTACCTCGGGATGACGACTGGACATGGCCGGGCGCGCCGTGGGAAGAGCTACGTTACGCGTCCTAAGAAGATATTCGTGAAGCCGCTCGCGGAGGATTTCCGCGCGGTGCTGTGCTCGTAGGAGGTCCGCCGTGAGCAAACAGAGCCGGAGACCACAACGAGAGGAGCTCAAGGCCAAGGCAAGAGAGCGTAAGCGCGCCCAGAAGAAGCTCCGGTGTAAACAGGAAGCGGAGGGGATGCGGAGGGAGTCGCACGCGACGATCTCCAACGGCAAGAGCAGCTACCAGAGCGTCGAAGAAGAAGGTGTTGCGCGCAACGAGGCCACCTGGGAGCTGTTGAAGGTGTTTCGCGACCGGCTGCCGATGCTCTTGAATCGGTTGTCGGCGATTCCGGACCCGAGGAACGCGAAGAAGACGAAACACAAGCTGTCGGTCCTTTTGATCCTTGGCGTGATGTCGTTCATCCTGCAAATGGCCTCGTCCCGCGAGGCGACCAGGGAGATGAGCCGGCCGATGTTCTGGGAAAACCTGAAGAGCCTGATTCCGGACCTCGAGGAGATCCCCCACCACGACACCCTGAAGAGGGTGTTGTCGGCGATCGACGTCGCCCAGATCGAGAGTCTGCAGCTGGAGTTGATCCGGAAGTGGATACGGAACAAGAAGTTCTCCCGGTACCTGATCAACGGCTTTTATCCGGTTGCGGTGGACGGCACCCAGAAGTTTAACCGCGAGTGGATTTGGTACGTGGAATGCAGCAACGGACCCACAAAGGCGGGAAACTTGGTTCGGGGACCCGTATTTAACCGTA
>CAZGJP010000338.1:0-1524 GCA_964526605.1 uncultured Lentisphaera sp. | reverse complement strand
AGATGAAGCGCGAGTGGCTTTGGGACGAGGAATGCCTGCAACGGACCATCAACGCAGGGAAAGAGGGAGAGCGGACCGACTATTACGCGTACGTGCTGCAGGCGAGCCTTGCGTTCGCGGGAGGGGTGACCATCCCCATGATGAGCGAGTTTTTGTGCTGCAGCGAGGGAGACTCGGAGCGGAGCAAGCAGGACTGCGAGCAGAAAGCTTTTCACCGGTTGGCTGCGCGGCTGAAGGAGGCGTTCCCCGCCTTGCCGATCATGGTGCTTTTGGACGGTCTGTACGCCAACGGCCCGGTGATGGAGTTGTGCCGCCGGAACAAGTGGCAGTACATGATCGTGCTGAAGGACGAGGGGCTGCCGAGCGTGATGAAGGAGTTCGAAAGCTTGGCGGAGCTGGAGCCTGGGCAGCGGCATGCGGCGACGTGGGGAGGCAGACGTCAGTTTTTCAAGTGGGCGAATGGAATAGAGTACGACTTCGGGCGTAACGGCAAGAAACGGCAGATTACTCACGTCGTCGAATGTCTGGAGAGGTGGGAGGAGATCGGAAGGGACGGCGCGGTGGAAGAAAAGGGGAGCAGGCATGTCTGGCTTTCGAGCGAGCCTCTCGACCGATGGAACATTCACGAGCGGTGCAATCTGGCGGCACGCCACCGTTGGGACATCGAGACGGCGTTTCTGGTGGAGAAGCACCACGGCTACCGCTACGAGCACTGCTTTTGCCATGACTGGAACGCCATGAAGGGATACCACTATCTGATGCAACTGGGGCACCTGTTCAACGTCATGGCCAGGCATTCTGGCAAGCTGGCAAAGATCGTGAAGGAGACGGGGATGCGGGGAATAATCCGCCTGGTGCGCGAAACGATAGCCAGCCCATGGCTGGATCGGGTATGGATCGGCGAACAGCTGTCGTCTTCCTTCCGATTGCGGCTGACCTAAAGAGGAAGGGATAATAGTAAACGAAAAACATCCCGCGAAGAAGGCGTGGTTAAGGTCCCGTTCGTCTAAAATCGACACCGGAGGCTACGGAAAGCGGTCGTCCACTCACCATCCGAGTTCCAATAGCTTTACGCAGGTGAAAAATGCCCCATCGGGCCGCGACCAAGCCATGCGCCCGGCCTCGGTTACCGTTTATGCGTCAGCAGTGCCGAAGGCGTAGTGTCCTTGACAAGCCCTGATCAACACAGATGGAATCTGGGATGCATCCGTCCACCTTCGGCAACCTCAGTCTCGCGGACGCGTGAACCGGACGGCTGCATCTAACAAAATAGAACTAAGAACTAGACAAAATGATGATCTTAACGCCAAGTACGAGGAAACAGATATACATTGTGTATCTGCTTGTGCTATGATGAAGGCTATCAAAAGTTAGGAGATGCTCCCATGCCTTCAACCCATAAAAAGACAGACGCCCCCACTTGTGCTGTTAATCTGCGTGTGCGGACCGACATTCGTTCTCTGATTGATAGGGCGGCAAGGGCAAACGGAAAAACACGTTCGGATTTTATGATCGAGGCCTCTC
>CAZGJP010000337.1:0-3211 GCA_964526605.1 uncultured Lentisphaera sp. | reverse complement strand
CGTCTGTAACGAGGGCGATGCTTGAAAGTGATCCCTCGATGGATGAGACAATCAGATCGCCAGAAGAGACTTTTCGCCGGGCACGACTTGGAAGATTGTGCCCCTCCTCTACCATGCAAGCGCATATTTCACCATTCCCGCCGATATTTGCAAGCTCAATGTATTTGTATTCTCTCTTCTCTTCATGAGAGAAATTTTTGTCCTTAACCTTCACCAAATTTCCGAGTTTATCGTAGCTGCCGCGATATTTTTGGATTGCGGAGATGATTTCCTCGTATTTCGGCTGGAAGTATTCGGCGTCGAAGCGGCCCGCAGTTGTAGTGTCCGAGTAGTTCTTCTCGAAAAAGAGCCTCTGCCTCGGCTTCCACCCATCAAGCCCTAGCTCGGAAAGAAGAATATGTTCCGCTTCATTGTATAAATCCTTCGACTTATAGGACATGTTTCGAACTTCAACACATAGCTTCTGTATCTTGTCTTGAAAATTTTGAGAAACGCAGGGGACAATGATTTCCCTGATCTTGTATATGAAAAGATTGAGCTGAACATTTCCTGTTGATTCCCTTAACGATTGGAAAAAACCGTATTTAGACAGCAAAAAAGTGGAGAGAAAGTAGGGGTTGTAGCAATTTGAAAGTCTTATGATGCCAATGTGTCGGTCACAGTTTGCAGGCAGAATGCTCTTGTCCACTACGGCGCAGTTTCCAATTGTTCCTACCGTAGATATGACCACATCATTTTCCTTCAACCTTGTCCGTTTGTTGGCTTGATCCTGTTGTTCAGAGATAAAACCAGATGATGAAAGGTCAAAATAATTGTCCTTTGGAGCCTTTGCCGACAACAAATTGATATTGCTGGAGCTATCGAAATGAATTGATTCATGAATCCCGTCTGTTACATGAGCAAAATCACCGATTCTCGAATATTTTTTTCTTTTTATCAATTCAATGAAGCGCAAATTCTGAGGATGATAATATTCAGGGTCAAGCCTCAAGGCACCTTTTTCAAGATTTTTATAATTTACTATCGAGAACTGCATATTGAATTGCCTGGATTTTCATTGCCATTCCTGAGGTTTTTTTATGCTGAAGTCTTCGGAGATAGGAATTTCATCTGGTAGAAGGGCTTTTTCGAATTTAAGGAGGTGGTTGTCGAGTTTTATGGCCTTGTCTGCCTTGTCGTCCAAGTCGAAGCTGAATCTTCCTGGCGGGAAATAGACGAATATTTTGTGTTTTGGGTCAAATTCTCTTATGAAGTCAATTGCTGGTAGCAGATCGCTGTCAGCAGATACGAGGATTGAGATGTTGCATTTCTGGAGGACGACATTTCTGATCATTTTGACTGCGATGCATACATCAGTTTGTTTCTCTTCGTAGGTGTTGATGATTCTGTTGCATTTGAAGCAGGTGACTTTTTTTTCTAGATACTTTCCGAGATGGAGATTGAATCTGGGATTTCTTCTGTTTGCGGAGAAAAACAAGTCCTGTCGTTCCTGCTTGCCATCATTATTTCTCGGTATGGCTGAAAAGTAGTTGAGTTCTTCGAGCTGTTGATGAGGTTTGAGCATGGCTTCGGCGAATTTGACCATGTCAAGCCAGTAGAATTTCTTTAGTCCCTTCGAACGGAGTCCGTGGTAGAAATTGAAGCCGTCAACATAGAAGATGACTTTTCGTTTTATCTCGTTCATCATCTCTCCCCGCTGAAAAAAAGCGAGCCTGCTTCGATTGCAGGCTCAACCTTGGAATTTCTCATCCAAGGGGGGTAAAAATTTTTATGGCACTTAATATTGCTTGATTGCATTTTTTTTCAAGTTATTTTTTGTTTTTTTTGTTTTTGTGTCCAGTCTTGATATTGTTGCCATTGCTAATTTCCAGTCCAGAACGATAATTTTTGCTTTTTTGCCCATGCGATGAACGCCTCGGCGATGCCTTCCGGCAGTTCGCCGTCGTGGCTGTGGAGATCGTGGTCAACAACGAGGTGCCCATTCTTATCGAGTCTGTATTGGCCGTCTTCGGTCTTGAGATAGGCATAGTCTCCGGAGTTATCCTTGCCGCCCTTCTCGCTGACGGCGAAGAATATCGGGTAGTCTTCGGTTTTCGGGCAGATATCTCCTTTCTTCGGATCGTCATTCCATTTCTGGAGGAAGATGACGCTTGTCTTTGTGCCGGTATGCGGTTTGAATGTGTTTCCGTGGAGTCCGACTACGGCGAGAATTCTCGCCTGTTCGGAGATGTATTCGCGGATGTATTTGTCGCTTGTGTTGTTGAATCTGCCCTGGGGGAGGACTATCGCCATTCTGCCGCCGGGCTTGAGGAAGTCGAGATTTCTCTCGATGAAGAGGATGTCGCGCCCGACCTTGCTCTGAGCTTTGTTGTTAGTCTTGAATCCGAGTTGATATTGGTGGAGTATCCTGCTCTCCTTGATGTCCCCTGCAAATGGAGGATTCGCCATGAGTATGTCGAACTTGAATTGCTTGTTTTGCCCCTTCTCCAGTCGCAGTTTTTCGAGCCTCTCGAATCCCTTGCCGTATGTGGATATCCACTTTTTATCCTTCTCGGTCTTGTCCGCCCAGCGTTCAAAGTCGAGAGTGTTCAAGTGCAGGACATTTGTCTCGCCGTCGCCAGCGATGAGATTGAGTGTCCTTGCCACGCGGACGGTCTTCTCGTCGAAATCAATTCCGAATACCCTGAGGACATTCTGCTTCTCCTTTTCTGGTATTTCGCTATTGCTGAAGAGGTGGCCGGTCAGTTTGAATATGGTGTGAACCGGGAATCCACAGCTTCCGGATGCGGTGTCAATCATGTATTCCCCGCGCTGTGGATTTAGCATCTGGACGCACATGTCAATCACATGCCTCGGGGTGAAATACTGGCCTTTTTCACCCTTTGCGGACTTGTTTACAAGATATTCGAAGGCCTCATCCACGACGAGGAGGTTCGAGTTGAAGAGTTTTACGTCCTGCAGGCTTGACACGCAAATGGCGAGGTGGCTGTCGGAGAGTTCGAATGTAGCTCCTTCGGAAAATACACCGGGCCATTGGCCTCTCGCACGGTCGAATAGATTCTGAATCTTGTGCTTGAGTTCCGTGTCGGTCTGGCCGCTGTTTCTGAACTCCATGCTACGGAATCCGTCGTCGGAGATTTTCGCCACCGCCTCCTTGAGCGCCTCGTAGTCGCGTCCGTCGAGATATTTTGGCTTAGTAGCGCCGTAGGTT
>CAZGJP010000336.1:0-3213 GCA_964526605.1 uncultured Lentisphaera sp. | reverse complement strand
TTATGGATATGACCACGACCATTTCAACGAGGGTGAATTGTCTTCTCGGATTCATGTTTTCTCCTTGTCGTTTGAGTTTAGATCGTTTTCCTTCATTATCCGCTTCATGCATTCGCCGCATATTCCGTGGGTGAATCTTGCGCCGGAGCGTTTCTCGATGTAGGCCTCGAACTGCTCCCAGTAGTCGCCATCGGTGCGGATTTTCTTGCAATACATGCAAATTGGGACGAGCCCCTCGAGAGTCTTGATGGTGTCCATTGCCGAGCTGAGCTCCGCTATCTTCGTGGAGAGCGAGTTTTGCAGTTCGATGGTCCTTCTGCCGATGTCCAGCCTGCATTTGAGCTCGGCGCTGTCGAAGGGCTTTTGGATGTAGTCGTTCGCGCCGGCTTCGAGACCCTCGACGATCTGGTTCTTTTCCGTCTTGGAGCTAAGCATGATGATGTATCGTCCCGGGCTGGATTCCACGCGTCTGATCTCCCTGGTCAGTTCGAGTCCGTTCATCTCCGGCATCACCCAGTCGGTAAGTATCAGCATCGGCGGTTCGTCCGCGGAGAGATGTTTGAGCGCCTCTCTTCCGTTCGATGCCATCACGGGGTTGTATCCCCACTTTCTCATCAGAGCGGACAGTATGGAGGATATTGTCCTATCGTCCTCGACGCATAGCACTTTCATGTTCTTGCTTTTTCCCGGCATGTTCTCTCCTGGGTTGTCTTTGCTCTCCGCGTTGCATCATCGTTCCGACAGGATCACGTCTATTTCGGCCTTTATCCCGTCGAATGCATCCATGAGTTCAGGGATGAGGGATCCCAACTTCCGATTGTCTCCTTCTCTTGCGGCCTCCTCGATGCTCCTCGATATTGCCTGCAGCTTCTCCCCGCCGATGTTGCCGGCCGATCCTTTCAGGGAGTGGGCCGCGTCGCGCGCCTTCTCCATGTCCGCCCCAGTGAACGCGGCTCTGATGTCGGCAATCTGGTTTGGCGCATCCTCCAGGAATACTTTCAAGACTTCCGCGACGAGGTCCTTGTCGCCCATGAGCCTTTCATTAAGTGAATTTCGATCTAGAGCCCGCAACTTTGTCGTGTTATCTTTGTCCATGTCATCCGTCCTCCGTCCGATGTTGAGTCTTCTTCCTGAATCTTCCCGCAGAGATTTTGTCGAGGCATTCCTTTAGCTCCGCCAGGTTTATCGGCTTGGATATGTATTCGTCCATTCCGGCCCCGAGGCATCTTTCGCGGTCGCCCTTGAGCGCGTGGGCGGTCATCGCGACTATGGGGACGTTCCTGTCCAGGACTTTGCGTTCACCCGATCTGATTGCCTTGGTCGCGGTGAATCCGTCCATGACCGGCATTTGGACGTCCATCAGGACTCCATCATAGTTGTTTTCGGCGAGTTTTTCAAGTGCCTGGAGACCATTTTCCGCGCAATCGGGGCGGCATCCGAGTTTTGAGAGCATGGCGGTGGCGAGTTTCCTGTTGACGGCGTTGTCCTCGACGAGGAGTATCCTCAGGCTGGAGATGACGCTGTCGCGGACGATCTCCGATGTTTTCAGATGTCTGGTCTGCTCCTTGTCCGGGGGTTTTCCGCCGGAGGATATGGCGGACAGGATCTGGTCGAAGAGTTCGGACTGCCTGATCGGTTTGTGGATGAGAGAGAAGAATCCGTGGCGTATCGCTTCTTTTGAAAGTTGGTCGTCGTAGTCCGAGGAAAGCATTATCATTGCCGTGCCCTCCAGTCCCTGGTCGAGCCTGACGGCATCTGCGAACTGCAGTCCGTCCATGTTTGGCATCTGCATGTCCACTAGCGCGAGGCTGTATTTTCTTCCCTCTCTGGCGGCCATGCGCATTTCATCGAGGGCCGAGTTGGCATCTGGGAATATTGAGGCCTCGCATCCCCAGCTCGAGAAGATCTTTTCGAGGAGGGTTCTGTTGACGGGGTTGTCGTCCACCGCGATCATCCTATGGCGCCGTATTTCCTCTGCGGTGAATGTTCTCGCTCCTTCCGGAGCTTCCGCGCTTGCGAGTTTGATCGAGAAGAAGAACTCCGAGCCCTTGCCTGGCTCGCTTCTGACGCCGATCTGGCCGTGCATCATCTCGACCAGCTTCTTGCAGATGGCAAGTCCGAGGCCTGTTCCACCGAATTTTCTGGTGCTGGACTGGTCGACCTGGGAGAATGCGTTGAAGAGCAGGGGCATCTTGTCCTGGGGGATTCCGGTTCCGGTGTCCTTCACCGAGAAAGAGATCATGAAGTGGCCGTCGCCGCAGTCGTCGCCCGAGACCGTGAGGATGACGCCGCCGGTGTCGGTGAACTTTATGGCGTTTCCTATGAGGTTCAGGAGTATCTGCCTGATCCTGAGTTCATCTCCGGAGAAGTTCACCGGGATGCTGCGCTCCACCACATATGCATACTCGATTTTCTTTTCCCTGGCTCTTACGGCCATGAGGGTTGCGACGCTGTCTAGAATCCTTTGCAGGTTGAAGGGCTTGTGCTCCACCTCCATCCTCCCCGCCTCTATCTTGGAGAAGTCCAGGATGTCGTTGATTATCTGGAGAAGGCTTTCCCCGCAGGATTTGATAGCCTCCACGTATTCGGACTGGATCTTGTCCAGACGCGTGTCGGAGAGGAGCCCCGACATTCCGATTATTCCATTCATTGGAGTTCTTATCTCGTGGCTCATGTTGGCCAGGAACTGGCTTTTTGCGATGTTCGCGGATTCGGCCTCGAAGGTCATGCGGTTGGCCCTCTCGACGGCCTCTTTCAGCTTGAGATTGGCGTCCTCCAGGGTCTTCTGGGCTCCGATCAGCTCCTGCTCGCGGGATCGTTTCAACTGGGCGTTGACGAGCAGTTCGGCCAGGACCGTGAGCAGGGCGATGTCCTCCTCGGTCCATACCCTGCGTCTGCGGACGGAGTCGAATCCTACGAATCCGATGCATGTGCCGCTGTCCATCATTGGGATGCTTATCATGGTCTGTATCTTCTGTGCGAGCAGGGTTTCGCGGAGCGGTCCGTCCGGCAGTGATGCGACATCCTCCACCAGATATGACTCTCCTATCAAATGGGCGGGCAGGGTGTCCATGGACATCGACTGGAGGTTTTGTGTCTGGGGCTCGATGCCGTCAGCGCACCATTCGTGCGTGTTCCTCATCGAGTTGGAGTTTTGCTCGTAGCTGAAGACGTATGAGCGGTCTGCGTCCACAAAGCTTCCGATGTCCTTCA
>CAZGJP010000335.1:2115-3238 GCA_964526605.1 uncultured Lentisphaera sp. | reverse complement strand
GTTCGGCCATCTGGCGCAGTACATATACAAAACCGATGACTGGAGCGCCAGTGAACTGTCGCGCAACCCTACTCCGCTTGATATATTTGTGTGTCCTGAGATCATAAAGATTGCTGCTAGTGCAAATCCGGCGATGGGCGAGATGCGTTGGGATTACTTCCAACGTATAAGCTGCTCCTATTCTGCCGTGAAGCCTATCGTTGGTAGTGGCGGCTACAACTTCACAAACAACGTCTATTGGAACGATACATCTCTCAGTACCGCCCAGTTGAAGGCTTCTCCCGCAACTGTGATGTTCAGTGCCGATGGATCCCTCACGGACATCACTTACAGCCTTGCAAGGAACACGGATAATTGGATGTGCATGCGCTATGTTGATGACGGAAAGTGCTGGAGCAAGCTAAATTTCATTCATGGAACCGGCAAGGGGGGTGCGGGGTTCAATCTCATTGGGAAGACAAATTGTGTGTTTGTTGATGGACATGTAGAACAGCACGACAGAGCCAACATAGACAGTAACAGAGCCCGCTTCGTTCCGAGGACCACAGTATCATCAGGAGTCGGCACCATCTATTGGGTGGATTGATTTTTTCGTGAGTAGGATTATATTACATCCACAATGAGGTGAGTGGGTGAAAAAGCGGAAGGCGGTTGTTGGCTTTGAGAAGTCAAAGGTGTCAGTCCCTTTTTTGAGAAACTTTGACTTTTTCTGTTTCACGTTGATCGAGCTTTTGGTCGTCGTCGCCATCATTTCGATGCTTGTAGCCATACTCCTGCCGTCCTTGTATCTTGCCAAGAAGCAGGCGAGGATGATCAAATGCCAGAGCAACTCAAGGCAGATAGGTTTGGCGATGGGGTTTTACATTTCCGACAACAATGACTATTTGCCCAACAATATTCCGAACGATCCACCCGATCATAGGCAATACTGGACGGGGAAGCTCGCTCAATATATTTCTAAAACAAACAACTGGTCGGACAGCAACCTGGCCAAGAATCCAGGGGCGTTGCAGTTCTTTCTATGCCCCGAGTCGAAGCTCATAGACGCTGCGACGACATACATGAATGAAACACGCATTAATTACTTCAAGACCATAAGCTCTTCGTATTCGGCATTTAAACC
>CAZGJP010000335.1:0-2105 GCA_964526605.1 uncultured Lentisphaera sp. | reverse complement strand
CCTTGGTCGGCTCCGGTTCTTCTGGCCTTTACACCGATGACTTCTCCTTGAGGATCACGATGCTTCCAAAAACCTCATGCCTATTCATGGTCGGCTCCAAATCCGGTCCGATTGCCACTCTTACGCAAACCAACCTGTCAAATGTAACCAACGATTATGGGACAAGGTATTTTGATTATTCCGCAGGCAAGTGCAAAAGTAAAATAAGTTTCATGCACGGAACCGGAAAGGAAGGAAATCTGATGGGGACCACCACGGCACTATATGTGGATGGCCACACCGAACAAAACGACAGAATATATCTCCACAACAACAAAACCAGACTGCTCCCATTCACTTATTGAAGAACTACCTCTTCAATGTGGCGGGGAATGGAATTCTTTAGCCTAAAACGATGAGACATATAGGACATACGATGGCCGTCCCCGAAATGGGGATCATGGACGCGATGGATTTATTCCGCGACTTGGGGATGGATGGCATCGAGGTGGTGAGCAGGACGCTGGAGGAATGTGGTTCCAAGCATGGAGAGTCGTGCGGAGAAGCACGTATTTTTAGTTTCGATTGGAGAGAAGCCGAGGTCAAACATGTTCTAGAGCACGCAGAGGCCATCAAATTGCCTATCGTAACGCTCACTCAATATCAGAAGAACATAAACATACCGGATCCAACTGAGAGAATGCTTGTCTTGGAGAAGATACGACAGCATATCCATTTCGCGCATAAAATAGGAGCCTCCAACGTTCGCTTATATGCAGGGTCGGATTCATTTGGACCGGAGAGCCGATCTCTCCTCGTCCAATCCTTGCGGGATCTCGGAGGCATGGCATCGGAAATGGGGGTTATCCTCCTTGTGGAAAACCATCCTGGAACTTTGGCTATTACGGGAAGGCAAACTGCCGAAATCGTCTCAGAGGTGGAATGCCCGTCGGTCAGGATATTATACGATCCAGCCAACATATTGTGTCACAGCAACGAGGACTGGGAGGAAAGCTTGGAACTGCAGCAGAAGATGATCGCGTATGTCCATGTTAAGGATTTCCGAATGGAAGATGGTCGTCGGAAGGCATGCCCTCCTGGAGAGGGGGATGTGCCCTGGACGAAGATAATGCGTAAGCTCGTGGGCATGGGTTATGACGGAGATCTGTCCTACGAATATGAAAAGAAGTGGTTTCCGGACCAACTACCTGACAGCCGGATCGGGCTTGGAAGGGGGCTTGCCTTCATCAAGGCGTCCATAAGCGCGACAACCAAGTAGCTTTTTCCTCCTACCGAAAGCAAGAGGAACTAAATCGGGGAAGAACACGTGGCATGAAACGGAAACAAAGACTCATCCCTTATCTTTTTCTTCTTCCCGCGCTACTGGTTTTCGCAGTTTTCACCGCCTATCCACTATTGCGTGCACTCTATATGAGCTTCTTTGATTATCCCTTTTTGGACAGGGAAGGAATCAGGTTCGTCGGATTTGGGAATTATATAAAAATATTCCAAGACGATTCGGTTTTGTCCGTCAGTTTTAATTCCACAAACGGATTTTCAGTGAACGGTGCGTTATGGAACACGCTGTTGTTTGTGGTTCTATTCACGCCGTTTTACGTTATACTTCCTCTCCTGATCGCTTTGGCGCTGTCAAGCATAAAACGTGGTATTTCTTTCCTGCGGACGTGTATATACGTCCCTGAGATAATATCATTCGCTGTAGCCAGTGTGATGTGGGCGCTGATATTCAATTCTAATTTTGGTCTTGCCAATAAACTATTGCGGATAATGCCAGGGACCACAAACCTGATCGCCAAGATTTTTGGTTTTTCGACGGTTGCAGATGGCGGTCTTAGATGGCTTAGCGAACCGGGTCTTTCGCTGTTCAGTGTTGCGCTGGTCTGCTTTTGGAATGGAGCCGCATTCAACGTCCTCATATATCTAGTCGGACTTAGCAAGATTGATCCCGGATTGTATGAGTCCGCAGCAGTGGATGGAGCCAACGAATGGCAGAAATTCAAGAGCATTACCCTGCCTCAACTCACCCCCTCCATCGGGATAGTCTCGCTGTTGAGCATAATAGGTGGATTCAAACTCTTCGTGCAGCCTTGGATATTGACGCCTGG
>CAZGJP010000334.1:0-3246 GCA_964526605.1 uncultured Lentisphaera sp. | reverse complement strand
AAGAAAGTCATTACGGGGCTTTTACGTGATAGTATGGGGTTCGACGGTGTAGTCGCCACCGACAGCATGACGATGGCCGGCGTGGCAAGCCGCTGTGGAGTGCCTGATGCCTGTGCGCTTTCTCTTGCCGCGGGGGCGGATCTGGTCCTGATGAAAGCCCAAGATGATCTGGTGGATCAGAGTTTCGAGACTATCAAGAGGTTTGTTGAGGGCGGCCGCATCCTTGAAGAGGAGCTTGACAGGAAGATAAGCCGCATATTTGGGATGAAATACGAGATAGGATTATTTGATGAGGATATTCCGCGGGAGTCCCCATCGTCATTGATCGCTGACATGGCGATCAAAAAGTTGGAGTTGGAGGTGGCCGCGAAATCCTGCATAGTTCTGAAGAGCGAAAATGGAGCGCTTCCTTTGAACAATGACAAGTGCTTCCTTTTAGTGGAACAGATCGCGACGGAGCGCAATAATTCCAGACAGCACCCAGCGATGATGTTTAAAGAGGCGATCCGGCATAATCCGAATCTGACATTATGTGAGATCGGATTCACCGCTGATGAGGAGGACAAGAAAATTGTTGGCGAGATGATATTGGATTTTGACACGATCGTGGCGACCAACTTCCAGGATCGCGCCTCTGTCTGTAACACCGATTTCTGGGACGAGCTGATCGCTCGATATCCGGAGAAAAAATTTATAATCGTAACCAACAAACCATTCCGTTTCACTATGCCGGGGAATGCAGGAACAATCATATGCACTTATTCAAAGGCGCCGGAGAGCCTGAATGCCGCAGTTCGTCTGCTCTTCGGCAAACAGGAGGTTTTTGGATCTTACGCCCCTAAACTCGATTAGAACAGTCTCGTTTCCATGTGCTGATTTGCCGATGTAACATTCAATGGTAGATTACGTGGAAGATATGAATCTCCGCATCACCTTGCCTTATCTAATGGCTAAGAGTAACGGCACCAACAGGAGTAAAAATGAAAGAAAAAGGAATTGAAACAGCAAAAATAATGGGTGTTTCCCTTGCAACCTTAGGGAGTACCGCGATAGCGGGAGTTGCCGACAGCTCTGTGTCCAAGCCGAACATTGTCTATTTCTTCGTGGATGACATGGGTTATGGTGACGCGTCATGTCTGAACCCATCTGGAAAGATCAAGACCCCTAACATAGACGGGCTTGCGCGCGAGGGGATGATATTCAAGGACGCGCATTCGAGTTCGGCGGTCTGCTCTCCGTCACGCTACAGTGTTCTCACAGGTCGCTACAATTGGCGCTCCACGCTCCAGAAGGGGATAGTCAATGTATATGGAGATCCTTTGATAGGGGAGGACAGGCTTACGGTTCCCGGCATGCTCAAGAAACATGGTTATCATAGCGCCTGCATCGGTAAATGGCATCTCGGGATGGGCTGGGACTTTGAAGTTGATCCGGATGTTTTTGTTCCTGAATCAAATTATGGAGCCTGTAAGATGCGGGAGAGGACTGACCGGGAAGCGACTGCTGAACAGCGTGAGGCTTGGAAGGGGGCGTTTTCAAAAACGACTACCGGTGGGCCGACTAAACGCGGTTTTGACTATTATTTCGGAGTTGACATTCCCAACTGGCCGCCATATTGCTTCATCGAAAACGATAGAACGGTTGGTATCCCTTCCGAATGGTTGCCAGAGCGGCTTCTGGGCGACAACCAGGGAAGCAAGGCCGGTCCTGCGATGCCATATTGGCATTTCGAGCAGTTGTTGCCGACTTGGGCAAAAAAAGCTGACGAATACATAAGGGAGCGCGTTAAACGCAAGGAGCCTTTCTTCCTCTATCTGCCTATGACGTCACCGCATACGCCGCTTGCCGTGAACAAGCAGTTCATAGGGAAAAGCGGGCTTGACAATCTCTATGCTGATTTGGTTGTAGAGACTGACGATGTCTTTGGGCGCGTGCTCAATTCGCTGGAGGAATATGGCATATCCGACAACACCCTTGTCATATTCGCAAGCGACAACGGTTGCGCCCACTATGTCGGGGCCAAGGAGAATGGTCGTGGCAACTTTGAAAAGGCGCTTGAGCCGCAGGGGCATTTCCCCAGCGGGCCATACCGCGGATACAAGAGCGATGCCTGGGACGGCGGACACCGGATTCCCTGCATCGCGCGATGGCCGGGTGTCATCAAGCCTGGGAGCACCTGCGACCAGCTTGTCTGTCTTTCAGACCTGATGGCGACATGTGCCGAGATTGTCGGCGAAAAGCTTTCTGACAACGCCGGGGAGGACAGTTTCAGCATGATGCCGCTGTTCCGTGATCCCTCCTCGAAAATACGCGACCATGTAGTGCATCATTCGATAAGCGGTAAATTCGCCATTCGTGACGGGCGCTGGAAGCTTGTGCTATGCCCTGGCTCCGGAGGCTGGACTTATAATGACGCGAAGGCGGCGGAAGCGGGATTGCCGTTAGTTCAGCTTTACGATATGGAGGCTGATCCGGGGGAGAAAAACAACCTTTGCAAAAAAGAAGCCGGCAAAGTCAAAGAGATGCTTGCTCTCCTCAAGAAGCTTGTCGCCGAGGGGCGCAGCACACCAGGTGCTACGCAGAAGAACGATGTTCCGGTGGACATATGGAAGCTTGAAAGCATGCCCTCGCTTGATCCGAAAATACTCGATGATTACTGACTGAGTTAATTGCGAGACTCCGAACGGGCCACGGGCAGTTAAGCGACAATCCGCTTGAGAACTATAAAGTCTACATTCAGAAGGCCTGGGAAATCACGGGAAGGGGGATCTCTCGATGAAGAGTGGAATTGAACTCAGTAGAATTGTCTCTTTGGGCGCTGTCGCCTCGGCGATGATTCCAGCATCTTCCAAATTGCACGCTGCGGACGATGGCTTGCCAGCGCCTCGGAGGCCGAACGTGGTGTTCATCCTGGCGGACGATCTCGGCTACGGTGACCTCTCGATACTTGGGCAGAAGAGAATCAGTACCCCTAACATAGACAGCATCGGCAGGGAAGGGGTAGTCTTCACGGATCATTATTCGGGCAATACCGTTTGCTCACCTTCCCGCGCGTGTCTGATGACCGGACAGCATCCGGGGCATGTAAAATGCCGCAGAAATGGTGATGAGGACATCTATGCGGCTCTTGATCCTGGCATGGTGACTCTGCCGCGGCTTTTCAAGAATGCCGGCTATGCGACGGGCGCTTTTGGAAAATGGGGGCTCGGAACCACATGCAAGGAGGGGGCATCCAATCCGATGACG
>CAZGJP010000333.1:0-3249 GCA_964526605.1 uncultured Lentisphaera sp. | reverse complement strand
ATCCGGCATGGTCGCACAGAATCGAATCAGGCAAAGAAGATAAAAACTAAAAAAAGGAGAAAGAACAATGAACACCCCAATCAAAAACCGCTACGACTTCGTCCTCGTCTTCGATGTCCAGGACGGCAACCCCAACGGCGACCCGGATGCCGGGAACCTCCCACGCCTCGATCCCGAAACAGGAAGAGGGTTAGTTACGGACGTGTGCCTGAAGCGCAAGGTGAGGAATTTTGTCCAACTCACAAAAAATCTCCTGTCACCATTTGATATTTATGTCAAGGAAAAGGCTGTCCTCGGCGATTCGCATTTCGCAACTTTCAAGAAACTGAACATAAATACTGGCGAGGAATCAAAGAAGGCCGTCCCGTCTGCTTTGACAGAGGCATTTGAATCTCTTTCTTTGCCAGAAGGCATTACTTTCGATGTTGAAGAAGAAGGAAAAGATGGAGAGCTTGCCATTTCTGCAGATGCGGATAAGAAATCAATCAATGCATGGCTTAAAGAAGAGAAGCCACAGAAAGAGATTGCCGCTCTAATTAGAAATGCTCTAAAAGATGCGAAGCCTCGCAAGCCGACTGGAGAAGAAACAGAAAGAGGAAGGGAGCAAATGTGCAAGGATTTTTACGACATTCGCACTTTTGGTGCTGTCCTCTCATTGAAATCAGCTCCAAATTGCGGCCAAGTCCGCGGCCCAGTTCAGCTTACATTCGGGCGTTCCGTCGAACCGGTTGTCACCCTTGAGCACTCCATCACCCGGATGGCTGTCGCAACTCAGGCTGAAGCCGAAAAACAAAGCGGCGACAATCGCACAATGGGCCGTAAAAACACTATCCCATACGGTCTCTATGTCTCGCACGGCTTTGTCTCCGCGAATCTCGCAAATCAGACAGGCTTTTCTGAGGAGGACCTCGGATTGCTGTGGGATGCATTGAAAAACATGTTCGAGCACGACCGATCGGCAGCCCGTGGTATGATGTCAACGAGAAGGCTGATCGTTTTCAAACACGATTCCGCTCTTGGTTCCGCACCAGCGCACACCCTTTTCGATCTTGTCAAGATCGGTCGCAAAACCGCTCCCACAATACCCGGCAGGGCGTTTTCGGATTACGCAGTGACACCGATAGAGGAAATCAAGAAGAACTGTCCGGCTGGAGTGGAAGTGACTGAGTTGCTTTGATTTTTTTGGCGGAGAAATTGTGGATGAGAGGGGCCTTGCCCCTCCCTCATCCGCTATATTGACTTTCACTTGACTCATTGCGAAAAGCGGCAATAGATTTGGGCTGACTGACTTCACTGTCGTTTTGCGACATCAGCCCGGAAGCGGAAGGATTAAGCATGGATAGGAACATTGAAAAGAGAATGGCCGATAGGGCTGTCGAAATCGGCAGGAAAGGCGAATCAGCCGCCTTTCTGGAGCTTGTCGGTTTTCTGAAGATGGACTCTCAGCATGTTCGCAGGCTCTCCGCTTCCGCCATAGGGAAGCTGGCCGGGCTTGTGGACGCCAAGACGGCAGTGGAGGCCTTGCAACCGCTCCTGCAGGATCAGCATCCGCAAGTGAGGCAATATGCCGTGAAGGCAATCATGTCTTTCGGCGCCGAGGCGGCCTCCGCTCTCGCGGATATCCAGGACATGGCTGTCAATCCTTCTGAAAATGACTACAATCAGCGCGACGCGCAGAAAGCTGTATCAGTCATACGGGAGGCATTGCGTATCAAAGAGGAGCAAGCCGAGCACAAATGCCAGAGATGTTGCATCAAGATCACTGCGGATGAATATGCCAGGAGCATGAAAAACTTCCAGCGGATATACTGCGACAAGTGCTTCGACGAAGTCTTCTTGAAACGCCGCAACTACGACACTATTGTCGAAGACAAGAAAACAATAGAGACTAGGAGCGGCACATTCGTCCAGTCCGACGGCGAGAGGCTAATCGCCGATTATCTGAAAACGAAAGGTATAAACTTCCGCTATGACGAACGCATCAGGCTGATAGACGGATATGCCGTCCGCCCGGACTTCTATCTGCCTGAATTCGACCTCTACATCGAATACTGGGGTATGGACACCCTCGACTACAAGATCGGTATGATGAAGAAACAGAAGCTATACCAGCTTGAGGGCAAGAAGCTCATTTCGCTGTATTTCAAGGACAAGCCGAGACTTTCGGAAATTCTGGACGAAAAGCTCTCGGCCTTCAGCCGTCAGTAGACGCTGTCAGGACAAAGTCGAGACAAGTTGAGAGACGGCAGTTTTGGGGGTAAATGTGTATCCTGAAGACGAATTCATCCAGCTATCCGCTCTGCAGCATTATCTTTTCTGTGAAAGGCAGTGCCATCTGATACATGTCGAGCAGATTTGGGAGGACAACATTTTCACTGCAGAAGGCAATGTCCTTCACAAAAATGCCGATGAGCAAAAAACCGCCGAAAGAGGCGAGACACTGCGAATCGAATACGGCCTGCCAATCAGATCAATCAAACTTGGCCTCTCCGGCAAGGCCGATGTGGTCGAATTCCACAGGCTAGATAATGGAATATGGCAGCCATATCCGGTCGAGTACAAACGGGGAAAGCCCAAGGAGAATAGATGCGACGAGGTGCAGCTCTGCGCCCAGGCTCTCTCTTTGGAGGAGATGCTATCAACACCAATCCCCGAAGGAGCTTTGTTCTATGGAAAGACCAAGCACAGAACAATCGTGCTATTCGATGAAAGCCTAAGGAGGCTAACCGCTGAAACCTGCGCAAAAACCCACGAACTGTTGAGGCAGGAGCAATCGCCACCCGCTGTTTACGAAAAGGCTAAATGCTCCAATTGCTCCCTGATCAATCTGTGCCTGCCGAAGATCAGCGGAAAAAATGTGTCCCAGTATATCTCCTCTATGTCATCGGAAGAGGTCTCTCTATGAAAAAACTTCTCAACACGCTTTTTGTGACCACCCAAGGCGCATACCTCAACAAAGAGGGCGAATGCGTGATAATCTCCGTGGAGCGGGAAGTCAAACTGCGTCTGCCAATACACACAATAAGCGGAATAATTTGTTTTGGCAACATCATGGCGAGCCCGCCCCTCATGGCTCTTTGCGCGGAAAACAATGTCCTAATGAGCTTTCTCAGCGAGAATGGCAGATTCTTCGCAAGGGTCCACGGCCATCACAGCGGAAATGTGCTGCTACGCAGACAGCACTACCGTATCGATGACGATGAAGAAGCCTCCTTGAAGATCATCAGAAACATCGTGACAGGAAAGATA